>ONXT01000110.1 GCA_900321845.1 uncultured Bacteroidales bacterium
CCTTGAATTCCTCGAAGATGACTTCGTCCATGCGAGAGCCCGTGTCGATGAGGGCGGTGGAGATGATGGTCAGGGAGCCGCCGTTTTCGATATTTCTGGCAGCGCCGAAGAAGCGTTTCGGTTTTTGGAGCGCGTTGGCTTCCACACCGCCGGAGAGCACTTTGCCGGAGGCTGGGGAGACGGTGTTGTAGGCACGGGCCAGACGGGTGATGGAGTCAAGCAGGATGCAGACATCGCGGTTGCATTCCACCAAGCGCTTGGCTTTTTCCAAAACGATGCCGGCAATCTTGACGTGGCGTTCGGCGGGTTCGTCGAAAGTGGAGGAGATGACCTCCGCGTTCACGCTGCGTTGCATGTCGGTAACCTCCTCCGGACGTTCGTCAATCAGGAGGATAATTAGGTAGATTTCGGGGTGGTTGGCGGCGATTGCGTTGGCTATCTCTTTGAGTAATACCGTTTTACCTGTTTTCGGCTGGGCCACAATCAGACCGCGCTGACCTTTGCCGATGGGGGCGAACAAATCGATGACGCGCGTTGAAACATTGTCATCCTTATGACCTGTTAATTTGATTTTTTCATTGGGGAACATCGGGGTGAGGAAGTCGAACGGAACCCTGTCGCGTGTCTCTTCGGGCGACAATCCGTTGATTTTCTCGATTTTAGTCAGAGGAAAGTATTTTTCGCCATCTTTCGGTGGGCGGATGAGTCCTTGGATGGTGTCGCCGGTCTTCAGTCCGAACAGTTTCACCTGCGACATGGAGACGTAGATGTCGTCGGGGGAGGGGAGATAGTTGTAGTCGGAGGAGCGCAGGAATCCGCAGTTATCGCTCGGCACGATTTCCAGTACGCCTTCTGCGGAAACATTCCCTTCGTAGTGGCTGTTGGCAACAAATTTCCATTGTTCTTCGCCGCCTTGTTCCTCCTTGTCCATTTCCTGCGACGGTGCGGGAGCAGCAGGCGCCGGTTCCGCACTTGCGGTTTCTTTCTCGACGGTTTTTTGCACGGTCTCCTTGCCTTCTCCTTTGTTCTGCACTTCAGTTTCCACGAAAGTGCTGTCGTCCAGCATAATGGTGTTCAGACGGTCGATGTCCAGTTCCGCTTCCATCTGGGCAGCGTTCTTTTTGCTTTTGCGGCTGCGGGTTTTCTTTTTAGGAATCTCTATTGCTTCTTTATTTTCTTGTAAATCAGAAAGTTGCAATTTGTCTATCTGGTCTGCGAGCTGTTGTTCGGGCGAATCGAGTTGTATGTCAAGGGGAATGTTGATTTTTTCAGGCATTTGCTCGACGACATCTTCCGTTCGTTTCTGCTTTTGTCGAATGGAAGTTTTGGGCTTTTCTGGACGCGAAAACAAATCAGGAGCCGGCTCTGGCATAGGCGTGAAGTTGTCGTCCAAAATCAAGTCGGGGAAACTTTCCGTCATCGTGCTCATGGTCGGAAGCGGTTCTTCGGTTTTGTTCTCTCCCTTCCCGATATTTTTATCAATGGGAACTAATGCATTGACTTTCTTTTCGTTAGAGGTAGCAACAGGAGCTTTCTCAGTAACAATACGCCGTCTTTTGGGCTTTTTTTCTTCAGAATTGTTCATAAAAAATTAAATGGTGAAAAAACATTCTTTCTAACGGCCAAGGATGGAGGCCATCAAAAATGGAGAATTTCATTCGCTGAAATTCAGGGCGCAAAAGTACGAATTTTATTGAATTGAAACGCTTTTGTGAGATAAATTTTTTCCGTGAGCTTACAATTGATTTCATATCATTTTTTTTTGATTATTTCTGCGGCTGCAAATCTAAGGTTTTTCGTTGAAATTTATTTCCTCTGCATTTGGTGTATGGTAAGTTTGTCCAGTTTAACAAGTCGCTCTGATTGTTTTCTCAACCCTTCGAATTCGAGGGGTGAGTTCGGATTGCACAGCGTTTAAAAAAATCAAAAAATCAGTATCTTTGCCGCCGAATTATATGACCATTCACAAAGTACATTATGCACAGAGATAAGCATTTCATTGAGGCGTTGGAGAGCAAGAAGAATCTCCTATGGCGCCATTTGGAGCAGATGGGCTGTGCGTGGTCGTATGCAAAAAATCCTACGACTGTGGATGACGAGCTTCTCATTGAGAAATCATTGCTTTACCTTGAGTTTGAGGAACTTCACAAACTGAGTGAAATTTATCCGATGAGCTACTTGAGAGATGTTTGGCGCAAGCGGCTTGTTTCGCAGGGAGCCTATTACGACATTATCAACTGGCTGCTTGCAGCTATGTTTTTCGGCATCAAGAACCCCGACAAATATCTGAAACGTTATGGAAAACCTCGGTTGGCGACAAGGGCTTAAACCTGAAACAGTTCCCGTGTTTGAAACGGTGTCACAGATGGAGGTTGTCAAAGGGTTTTCTTATTTGTGGTACAGGTAGTCGAGAACCTCAAGTGCGAATAAATGAAGTTCACGATTTTTTATGCCAATTCTTAATCCATATATCAACCAAACCCAATTATTATGAAAAAAATCATGTTTTTATTGTGCGCTGCCGCCTTGTTGGCTGTGGCTTGCAACAAGGAGGATGACAACCCATCTCCGGAGAATCCTGTTAATCCGTCCGACACCACGCAGGTGGATCCGCCCACGGACGGAATGATACCCAACGCCTTAAGCGACATCGACGGGAATGTGTACGATGCCGTGCGTATCGGGAACCAAGTTTGGATGGCCTCCAACCTGCGTACCACACGCTATGCCAACGGGGATGTGATACCCGAAGGGCAGACCAGCTCTAACACTGCACCTTACAGGTACACACCAAGTACGGATGTGGCAGAATACGGCTACCTGTACAACTGGGCAGCGGTGATGCACGGGGAGGCATCCTCCACTGCCAACCCGAGCGGGGTGCAGGGAGTGTGCCCTGACGGGTGGCACGTGCCGAGCGATGCAGAGTGGAGCCAGCTTACCGACTATTTGGGCAGCCACAGCGAGTATGTGTGCAGTGGCAACGGACAGAACATAGCCAAGGCGTTGGCGGCAGATCATGGCTGGACAATGACCACTGGCGATGAGTGTGCTGTGGGCTATGATCAGAGCGGCAACAACTCTACCGGTTTTTCTGCTCTTCCTGCGGGCGGCTACTACGGCAGTTGCTGCTTTTTCGGCAACTACGCCCTCTTTTGGAGTGCTACCGAGGATGATGACTACATCGCGTACGGCCGCTACCTGAACTACTACTACGCCCTCGTGTACAGGTACACCAACAACAAGGAC
>ONXT01000198.1 GCA_900321845.1 uncultured Bacteroidales bacterium
AGATTAAAAGATGAAGGAAATATTGAGATTTTTAGACCAATTGATGCGCCACAACGACCGCGAGTGGTTTCAGGCTCACAAGGAGGAGTACAAAAGGGTGCAGGCACACTTCAACTTCTTCACCGAGCGCTTGATTGCGGAGGTGGGAAAGTTCGATGAAAGCATCCGCCCCTTGACCGTTGCCGATTGCACCTATCGGATATACAAGGACATGCGCTTTTCCAAGGAGAAGATCCCGTACAAGACACACATGGGAGCCTATCTCTGTCCGCACGGCAAGAAGTCGGGAATGGCGGGCTACTACTTTCACTTAGAACCCTCTGAATCAGAAGATTATGCATTCGGAAATCTTCTGGCGGCGGGGTTGTACAATCCCACTCCTTCGCTGGCGATTGCCATACGCGACAAAATCCACAATGAACCCGACGCCTTCGAGCAAGTTGTTGAAGCGGCCAAAGACTACCATTGGAACGACAATGCCAAACTCAAGCGCGTTCCCAACGGCTACCCGCAGGATGCGAGACACGCTGAGTACTTGAAACTCAAGACCTTCACCATCTGCGCCGCCCTTCCCGACCAGATCGTGTTGGGCGATGAAACCAAACTCCTGCACTACGTCACTGAAATTTTCCGCGAGGCCAAGCCCTGCAACGACTTCATCAACCAGGTAGTGGAAAGCGGTTGCTGGTAAGCGCTCCAACTTATTCATAATCAAGATAAAAACTTCACATAGCATGGGCATTATCATCCGACAGAGCATCAAAGGCACGATTGCCAACTACATCGGCATTGCGGTGGGGTTTGTCACCACATTCTTCGTGCTGACAAACTACTTGACCACCGCGGAGGTCGGGCTGACGCGGGTTTTAGTGGATGCCGGCACCCTGTTTTCCAGTTTCGCCCTGCTGGGCACAGGTTCTTCCATCATTCGTTTCTTTCCCTATTTCAAAGACGAGGAGCAGAAAAACCACGGGATTTTCTTCTGGTCACTCATCATTCCCCTCGTTGGATTCGCCCTCTTCATTCTATGCTTTTTTATTTGTAAAGGATTAATAATCAGAACATTTTCAGACAATTCCCCGCTTTTTGTCAACTACGTTTACTACATTCTTCCGCTGGCATTCTTCATGGTTTATCTGAGTGTGATTGAATGCAACGCAACCATTCTGATGCGCGTGGCTGTGCCAAAATTTATCAGAGAGGTGGTGATTCGCGTGCTTCTTTTGGCCGGCTACATCCTCTTCGGACATGGCATCATCAACCTCGACGGACTGGTAATTTTCTTCTGCGCCACCTACGGCATCGCGGCCGCACTGAACTTCATCTATTTAATCAGCACGCAAAAAATTTCGTTCAAACCCGACTGGAAATACATCACCAAGGATTTACGAAGGGAATTCATCTACTACACATTGTTTCTCATTACAGCGGCATTGGTAGCCAACGTGCTACCCACATTGAGCAGTTTCTTTGTAACCGCCCAGATGGGATTGGCCTTCACGGGGGTCTATGCCATTGCCACCTACATTGCCGCAGTGATTGAAGTGCCTTACCGCTCACTTTCAGCGATTGTCAATCCACAGATTTCAGTCGCCATCAAAGAACAGGACATTCCAAAAGCGACATCACTATGCCAAAAAGTTGCATTAAACCAATTTTTGGCAGGGGCCACCATCTTTTTGATTATATGGATTAACATCGATTTGCTTTTCCAAATCTTACCCAATGGCGAACAATACGCGACCGGCAAATGGGTTGTCTTCATCTTAGGGTTGACAAGGCTCATGATATCTTCCTTCGGTATCGGAGGTGCGCCGCTCGGATACTCCAAATTCTACTATTTCTCTCTTCTTTTCACCCTCGTTCTGATGATTTCCTCCATATTCCTGAACTATTACCTGATACCGATTTACGGCATCAACGGAGCGGCCTTCGCCACATTGCTCTCCAATTTTGTGTATTACGTTCTGAGTCTCTGGTTCGTTCAGAAAAAAATCGGGACCACACCCTTCTCGTGGAATCTGCTGAAAGTGCTGGCGCTCATCGCCATTATGACCGCATTGAATTACGGATTCACCTACATCAATGGTTATATCTTCAGGAATCCGACAATAGTGATGGCGGTTGTGGAAGCTGTTCTCCGCACCGGAATCGTCTGCATTTCCGGTCTGATTATGCTATATTTTGGCAGAGTCTCCCCAGAAATCAACGTGATGATTGACAAAGCGATTGCGAAAGTGAGACATTGACTTTTAGCGTTTTGTAAAAAAATGTAAAAAATGATTTTCGGTCTTTATCATTTTTTACGAAAATCGTATTTTTGCGGCTTAAAAATCCTATTAAACATTTTAGTAATATGAATTTTATTGAAGAGATCATTGAAAAAGATTTGGCTAACGGGAAAAACGGTTCGAAAGTGCACACTCGGTTTCCACCGGAACCCAATGGATACTTGCACATCGGCCATGCCAAATCCATCTGTCTGAACTTCGGTATCGCAAAAAAATATAACGGTTTGTGCAATTTGCGTTTTGACGACACGAACCCCGTAAAAGAGGATGTTGAGTATGTGGATTCCATCAAAGAAGACATCCAATGGTTAGGTTTCCAATGGGCGGAGGAGCACTACGCCTCCGACTATTTCGACCAGCTTTACGAGTGGGCTGAACAGTTGATTCAAGAGGGTTTGGCCTACGTGGACGACCAGACGCAGGAGGAAATCAGTGCGGGCAGGGGCGTTCCTACGAAGCCGGGCACCGAAAGTCCATACCGCAACCGCTCCATTGAGGAGAATTTGGACTTGTTCCGCCGCATGAAAGCCGGTGAGTTTCCTGATGGCAGCCGCGTTCTCCGCGCCAAAATCGGCATGGACTCTCCCAACATGCACATGCGCGACCCCATCATGTACCGCATTCTCCACGCACACCACCACCGCACTGGCGATAAATGGAACATCTACCCGATGTACGACTTCGCCCACGGCCAAAGCGACTCCATCGAAGGCATCACCCACTCCATCTGCACCCTCGAATTTGAGGTGCATCGTCCGCTGTACGACTGGTTCTGCGAGGCATTGAAAATTCATCACCCGCAACAAATCGAGTTCGCTCGCCTCAACCTCAACTACACCATCATGAGCAAGCGCAAATTGATGAAATTGGTGCAAGATAAACACGTTATGGGCTGGGACGACCCGCGTATGCCCACCATCTGCGGTCTGCGCCGCCGCGGCTACACCCCCGCCTCAGTGCGCAACTTCGCCGAGACCGTCGGCATTGCCAAGCGCGACAACATCATCGACGTCTCCCTGTTGGAATTCTGCGCCCGCGAAGACCTCAACAAGGTCGCCACGCGCACCATGGCGGTTTTGGACCCTGTAAAACTCATCATCGACAACTACGAAGGCGAGGAGATGCTGAACGCCGTCAACAACCCGGAAAATCCGGAGGCTGGCACCCGACCGATTCCCTTCACCAAAGAACTCTGGATGGAGCGCGCCGACTTCCGCGAGGTGGCCGACAAGAAATTCTACCGCCTGACCATCGGCGGTGAGGTGCGCCTGAAATACGCCTACATCATCAAATGCACACACATCGACAAAGATGCTGACGGCAACATCACCGCCATCCACGCGACTTACGACCCGGAAACGAAGAGCGGAATGCCGCTTAGCAACCGCAAGGTGAAAGCCACCATCCACTGGGTTTCGGCACAACATGCCAAGAAAGCTGAAATCCGCCTCTTCGAACGCTTGTTCTTGAAATCCGACCCCGACGACTGCGAAGAGGGACAAACCTTCCTCGACTCCCTCAACCCCAATTCCCTTACCATACAGGACGGCTGGATTGAAGAGGGCCTAACATTGGACAATCCCGAAAGACACTACCAGTTTGAAAGAATCGGCTACTTCTGCATCGACAGGGACTCGACTGCAGACAAGATTGTGTTCAACAAAACGGTAGGACTGAAACAATAAGGCATGACTATCAGATTAATAATCAATTGAATACTTTATGAGAAAATTAATTCCATTTCTATTCGTTCTGCTGATTTTTGGCACAGTTAATGCACAAAATCAAGGCGGCAAGAAATCCGAAGAGGCCACCGTTAAGATGATAACGCAGGATGAATTCAAAAAGATGATTTTCGATTATTCCGACACAACGGCATTGTACAAAGGCAAAAAGTGCGTGGTGGTGGATTTCTATGCCGACTGGTGCGGACCCTGCCGAAAATTGGCACCCATCATGGAGGATCTTGCAAAAAAATATGCCAACGACGTCATCTTTTACAAGATTAATGTTGACTACAACAAGGAAATCGCACAGATATTCGACATCCGCAACATTCCGTCCCTCCTATTTGTCAAAGCAAAAGAGCGGCCGAGCAAAATGATTGGACTACCCACCAAGAGCGAGTTGGTGAAAATCATCGACACCGTACTGCTGGGCAAAGAGGATGCAGAATGAAATTCTTTTATAAATAATGTTAAAAGGTGTAATTTTTGCAAAAATACTTGTACTTTTGCACATCTAAAAATCAAACAAAAAAGAATGAAGAAAAAAGTATTAGCTATTGTTGCGGCAGTTGTATTAGTTGCTGCCTTCACCTCATGCGACAAAAAGTGCACTTGCACTACCACTATTGGCGGAATCACCAGTGAATCTGAAATCAACGTTTCTGAATTGAACGACAAATACGGCACGGACATCAAGAAATGCTCTGAATTCAACACGAACGGTATCACTTGCAAAGCAACCCTGTAAAAATGAAAAAAGTTTTGATCGCTGCCATAGCAGCAGTTTTATTATCATTCGCAACCTCTTGCGAAAAAAAATGCACCTGCAAACATTATGTAGCAGGCACGGTAACTGAAGAATACGAATACTCCATCAGCAAAGAGTCCGAGAAGAAATGCTCCGACTTTGAAGCCACTCCTGTAACGACTGACGCAAACGGTCAGCAGGTGGGCTGGGAATGCAAGTAATTTTTCATCGAAATCACGGGAACTGTTATTCTGCCACCGTTTTTTTGGGCCGAATGAATTATTGCTTTGAATAAAAGGTATTCGTACACGACGAAAAACGTTAATAATTCTTAAAATTAGGCTGACACGTTCTGTTTTAAATATAAATAGCCTATTTTTGCACGCTAAATAATCACCTCCCCATCACATGGGGATATTTATTAACCATTAAAAACAAAAACATTATGAAAAAAGTATTAGCATTTGCAGCAGCTCTCGTATTGGTCGTAGCTTTCACTTCATGCGACAAAAAATGCACCTGCACCACAAAAGTTGGCGGTATTGAATCAAAAACCACTTTCAACTTGGATGAATTGAACGAAAAGTACAAGACGGATTACAAAAAGTGCTCAGAATTCGATGTCAAAGCTGATGACCAGAATTACACGACTTGCAAATAGCATTTTACTTACCCCAAATGGAACGGACGCTATATTTGCGTCCGTTTTTTTTATCTTTCGGAACGTCATTTTTTGAAGCGAGGGAATTTCAATCGAAAAAAATTGTATTTTTGCGCGTCAAATCGAATTAATCTGAAATTAATATGAAAAAGTTTTTCGCCGTATTATTTTTAGCCGCCATTGCAACCGCTTCGTTTTCATGCGCCAGAGAATGCATCTGCACCGGCACGCATCCCAGCTCCGACCTCGCCATCGAAGAGCACAGTTTTGGCAAGATGACCACCAAGGAGTGCCAAGACAAGCAATACCGGATGAACACGGACACCACGTTTGCCACCAACAAGACTTGGGTCTGCGAAAACTAATTTTCCTTTCCGATAAAATCCCTGATATCGCTTTCAGAAATCCCTCGATAATTGAAAGCGCCCACCACCTTTCCCTTACTTACTTTGATGAAAGTGGGGAAATTTCCATATACCATATCAACGGCCAAAAAGGGCGAAATGCGGTAGGTCTCATATTCCCAGTTTTTTGTAATTCGCAGAAAACGGGCGCAATGCGCGTTGTCGCTGCCCCAAACCAGGATTTTGTAACGCTCTTTCGGCAACCCATCCCGCTCGAAAATATCGTGCATCAACCCGCAACTCTGCTTGCAATACTTACATCCGGCACTTACCACAGCGATGATGTAGTTTCCATCGTCGAAAGTTAGATAGTTGGTATCCACCTCAAAGACAACCGTATCCTCTTTTTCTAAATATTTCACGTCGTAAAAATGCATGAAAATGGCAGAATCGGCTATGGCTTTGTCGAAAATGGGCGTGGCAACCTGATCGGATTTGGAGAAGATTTTGTTGTAAATCGCATTCGGCGGAAAGAGGACGAAAGTCAAGACGAACACCAAAACACCCAGACAGGTGTAGGTGATGATTTTAAAACGGCGGCTGTAATCCTTTTCCGTATAATGCAAACGTATTCTTTTCATCTTTCAAAAATCTGCCGCAAGGATTGAATTTGCGGTCGGCAAAAGTACCATTTTTTTTAATTATGCGCAGCGATTTAACGTAAAAAGCCGCTTGCACATTCTGCGAAAATCCGGCTTTCCACCAACTCGCAGAGAATGTGACCGATCATGATGTGG
>ONXT01000112.1 GCA_900321845.1 uncultured Bacteroidales bacterium
AAGCGTTGACCGCCGTTTCCGACGAAGAGGTGATTTACAAAGAGTTGCAGTCGAAACTCTATTATGTTCGCTATCAGATTGAGGGCGAGGAGAATGAGTACATCACGATTGCCACAACCCGTCCGGAGACCATCCTTGGCGATACGGCCATCTGTATGCATCCCGATGACGAACGTTTCAAGCATCTCCGCGGCAAACGCGCTATCGTGCCCATCGTCAACCGTTCCATCCCCTTGATTTTCGACGAATACGTGGACCGCGAGTTCGGCACCGGCGCCCTCAAAATCACCCCCGCCCACGACATCAACGACTACAACCTCGGACTGAAATACAAACTCGACACCATCAACATCTTCAATGATAATGGAACGTTGAATGAAAACGCACAGTTTTTGGTCGGCGTGGACCGTTTCAAGGCTCGCGAAGAGATTATTCCGATGCTGGAAAAAGCAGGAAATCTTGTTAAAATTGAAGATTACGTCAACAAAGTCGGCTTCTCGGAACGTACCAACGAGGTGATAGAACCGAAACTCTCCGTTCAATGGTTCTGCGATATGCGCGCGCTCGCCCAGCCCGCCCTCGCAGCTGTGATGAACGACGATATCAAGTTCTATCCCGAAAAATTCAAAAACACCTACTCCTATTGGATGGAGAACGTGAAGGATTGGTGCATCAGCCGCCAACTCTGGTGGGGACACCGCATCCCAGCTTACTATCTGCCTAATAAAGAGTTCGTTGTGGCTAAGACAAAGGAAGAGGCTTTTGAAATTGCCCAAAAGAAATACCCCGAACTCAATCTTACAATCGAGGATTTGCAGCAGGATGAGGACGTGTTGGATACTTGGTTCTCCTCTTGGCTGTGGCCGATGTCCGTATTTGATGGATTGAGACATCCTGATAATGAGGAAATTAAGTATTATTATCCGACGAGTGTTTTGATTACCGCCCCCGACATCATTTTCTTCTGGGTGGCCCGTATGATCATGGCCGGTCTGGAATGGCGCAAGGAAGTTCCTTTCAAGCACGTCTATTTCACCGGCACGGTTCGTGACAAGCTCCGTCGCAAAATGTCGAAGTCGCTGGGCAATTCCCCCGACCCGATCATGCTGATGGAGAAGTTCGGTGCCGACGGCGTGAGAATGGGCATGCTCCTCAGTTCACCCGCGGGCAACGACTTGCTGTTCGACGAGTCGCTTTGCGAGCAGGGACGCAATTTCAGCAACAAAATTTGGAACGCCTTCAGATTGATTAAGGGTTGGCAGGTGGATGACAAAATCGCGCAACCGCTTCATTCCCAAGTGGCTGTGAAGTGGTTCCAACATCGCTTCAACGAGGTGCTGGCCACCATCAACACCGATTTCGACAAGTTCCGCATCTCCGACGCGCTGATGGGCGTTTACAAACTCGTCTGGGACGACTTCTGCGCCTGCTTCCTCGAAATCGTCAAGCCAGCCTATCAGCAACCGATTGACGGTAAAACCTACAGCGAAATTATCGATATTTTTGAGAATCTGATGTTAATTCTGCATCCGTTCATGCCTTTCATTACCGAAGAACTGTGGCATAATCTTCGCGAAAGAGGTGAGAATGAATCGATTATGATTGCTCAAATGCCGCAGCCGAAGGCGGAAAATGGCGCTGACAACCTGCTCGCACGTTTCGAGCTGACCCGTAAGGTGGTGGAGGATGTCCGTCGTGTTCGTGCCGAAAAGAACATCGCGCAGAAAAATGCCATTGAACTGCTGGTTATCAAGCAAGATAATGCAGAAATAGATGCTGAAATGGATTCCGTCATCCAAAAATTGTGCAATATCTCTTCTGTTCAATATGTAAAAGAAAAGGTAAGCGGCACTTGCTCATTCATCGAACAAAACACCGAATATCTGATTCCGATTGCCCAAAATATCAATGTGGAAGAGGAGTTGAAAAAGTTGAACGCCGACTTGGAATACGCCGAAAAGTTCCTTCAGTCTGTCTTGAAGAAGTTGGCGAACGAGCGTTTTGTCAGCAATGCTCCTGAACAGGTGGTGGCTGTGGAGCGCAAAAAACAGTCGGATGCGGAGGAAAAAATCAAGATGTTGAAGGAGCAAATTGCTAATTTACAGTAGGATGAAAGAAATTGGCAAGGACTTGGTGCGACTGATTATTGTCATTCTCGTGCTGTGTGCGTTCGTCTATTTGATGGACGACAGCATGGGTGACAAGCGCGATATCTACTACGGCGTGGTGGGCGGTGGTGTCACCGCCTTCCTCGTTTTCTTTGTAGTCAAACGGATTCGGAACAAGAAGAAGTAGCGGCTTATTTTGTGTTGATGACTCCTTCGATGTAGTCGCAAATCTCCTCTTTCCCACGGCCGGTTTCTGCTGAGGAGAGGAAACAGGGCGGTAGCTCCTCCCAGTTTTCCAGCATTGCCTTTTTGAAAGCCTCCACATTGCGTTGCATCCGTGTCTCTTTCAATTTGTCGGTTTTGGTGAAAATGAGCGCAAAGGGTACGCCGTCTTCGCCCAGTTGATTGATGAAGTTGAGGTCGTTTTTCTGCGGTTCCAGCCGCGAGTCAATCAGCACGAAAACCAGCTGTAGGTTGGGACGCAGGCACAGATAGTCGCGAATCATTTTGGTCCACATCTCGCGCATTGCCTTGGAAATGCTTGCGTAGCCATATCCAGGCAAATCCACCAAATACCAGCTTTCGTTGATGAGGAAGTGGTTGATGGTCTGTGTCTTGCCAGGCTTTGAGGAGGTTTTGGCCAGCGATTTGTTGTTGGCGAGCATGTTGATCAGCGAGGATTTCCCCACGTTGGAACGCCCGATGAAGGCGAATTCCGGCTTGTCGGATGTCGGACATTTCCGCCAGTCGGTGACTGACTGCAAATAGGTGGCTTGATTGATTTTCACTTTCTTTTTCTTTTGTAGGAGTCCACGTGCCGCATGACCTTCTTTTCATACATGTCGGTGATGGTGATGAGGATGCCCATCTCCTCCACATCTCCGAATTCTTCGTTGGCGGATGCCCCGAAGTATTGCATGCTGGAGGATAACGACATGTATGCCTTGATTAGGGGCGGTATGGTGGCTTTGATGTCTAAAATGTTGCGATTCAATATCTTAAAGTCTTCAGAGAAAGAATTACCGGTAAAAATGCTCTTGATGGCTTTCGGGGTTGCCTGCGTGGGGTGGAACGGTTTCATCAATGTTTCGTCGCCTTTGAAGTATTTGGTCAGGAAGTTGAGTATCCAATTGCGTGCCAGACGGTTATAGCTGTTGTACATCGTCATTTTCCCGAAAAAATACTTGATTTCAGGATAGTCCACGATGAGTGTCCCGAGGCCGTCCCACATGTTGTCGAGAGAGAAGATGCTTGCGCGATTGCGATTGCCGGCCTGGTACTTGGGTTGCACGAAGCTGCGCCCGAGTTCGATGGTTTGAGGCCACTCCCCGTGAATGAATTTTTCGGAGAAATGGAAGAGCTTGGAGCAGGGTGTGTGGGGATATCCGTTCGCATCCAGCGGAACGTCCTTCCCGAGGATGAATCGGTAGGCACTGACAATCTCCTGCTCCTCTTCATTCCAGACGATGAGTTGCTGGAAGGGGATTTCCGCGAGGTCGTATTCGTCGATGTCTGCGCTTTTCCCTGTGCCGCCGCCCGCTTCCGCGCGGAAAGTCAGTTCGCGAAGCCTGCCGATTTCCTGCATCACGTTGGGTGCGTTGTGGGCGTTCACCATGTAGATGTCGTTGCCGCCCGCATTGGTCTTCCGCAGGAATCGCTCTTCGGTCAGTTCAGCCTTGAGCAGTTTTTTATCAATGGGCTCTATGATATTCTCCATTATTCTGCAGATTTGAGGGCGTAGGTTTGATCTCTCAGCCACGCCGCCCATTCTATATTGTTCTTGTCAGCGGTGAAGGTGGAATAAGGGATCGGTTTCCCGAAAGTTATGGTGAATGTGTTGCCTTTTTGACGGTACATTTCATCCACTAAATAGAGCATTTCAATATTGAATTTGATGCCGATTGCCTTTCTGAAACGTGCCAGATTGTAGAAGAAATTGCTGTTCTTGCCGTCGAAATAGGCCGGGATGATGTCGCGTTGATACTGTTTTGCTTTGGCCACGATGGTCGGTTTCCACTCCAAATCACGGATGACGCCGCCCTTTTGCTTGCGGGAGCAGAGCCCGGCGGGGAAATAGATGATGGCCTCGTCGGAGGCGAAAGTGTCGTTGAACTGTTGGATCGCGTTGTGCCCTTGCTTGCCGTGTTTGTTAATGGGGACGAAAACGTCTTTCATCGGCTTGACGTTCATCAGCAGGTCGTTGACCGGGAACTTGATGTCGCTACGGAATTCCGACAAAAGGCAGATGTAGCAAAGTCCGTCCAATCCGCCCAAAGGATGGTTGGAGGTGATGATGTAGCGACCTGTCTTGGGAAGGTTCTCTTCTCCTTGGACTTTCAGATGGGCACCGAGCATTTCCAGTACGTTTTTGGCAAATACCAAGGATTCGTCATCGCTGTGGTAAAGCAGAAAGTCGTTCATATCGTCCTGATGGATAGTGCGTTCCAGCCATCGGATTACAACTTTCGGCAACCGCTTGTGCCATTTCGGGCTTTTTGCCGCAATGACTTGGTCCACATCAATTCTCAGGGGCATTAGTCTTTGACGATTTTTGAGGTTCCGAGGATTTCGTTGCCATTGGTGAGACGCAGCACGTACATTCCGTTGGCAAACGGGGTCAGGTTGATTGTGGTCAGTCCGTTTTGGATACTGCCCTTGCTCAATTCACGTCCGAAGAGGTCGAAAAGTTGATACTCAACATTCTCTGAAGAGCAGTTGTTCAATTGCACGCTCACCTGTTCCGAAGTTGGATTGGGATAGATGGTGAAGGAGGCGTGTTGGGGTTCGTTCTCGTTGATGGCATCGGATTCCAGCAGACGGACATTATCAAGGTAAACATGGTCTAAAGTGAATGACATGCCCATTACATTCATATCATTGCTGAAACATTTCGATTCGAAGGTGATGGCATGCACACCATCAAGGTAGTCGCTGAGGTTGATGGCGCGGGTGGCGAACGGGTCGTTGCCGGGAGTGGAAGGGATGTAGTTCTGACTTACTTGCACTCCGTCAACCAGCACGCGCATCATGCTGGAGCCCAGCAAATCAAAACCGCCGAGCATGTCACCGTAGCCCATCGAGCTGAGCAACATCTCGTAGGTGTTCTTGCCGGAGGTCTGTTTCAAGTCAAATTGAATGGCCATTTGAGCCATGTCGTTGCCGTCGGCACAGAAAGTGATTTTGGCATCCATCTTCTGGTTGGCCATCCAGGGGAAGATCGGGTTGGGAATTTCCAGCTCGCTGTAATAGTCGATGATGCTGCCGCCGCTCATGTTCCAGACTTTGCCGCCGTTGTAACCGGAAACGGTGCTTAGTGCGGCCGAGGCGTGTTCATTGACTTCGGAATAACTGAATTGCTTGTAGGCGTCGTTGTCGAAAGTGATGACGTCAATCTCGTTCAGTGCGCGCGGACGAATCACCACTTTGGAGATGGAGTTGTCACTGGCGTCCTGGTCGTCGGGATTGGCAGCGATGACGTAAATGGTGTTGCGTGCCGCGGTTGTGAAGTCGGCACCCGTGTTGAATGAAAGCGTCAGCGTGTCTTGCGAGGTGATGGTCTGTTCCAGGACAAAGTTCTCAAAGGTGGTGTCGCTGCTGTTGATTTTGAAGCCGATAGGGATTTCGGTTCCTGCGGGGATGCTGTCGCAGATATCGAAGGTGACGGTGAAAGTGATGGTGGTGGCATCGGTCAGGTGGCATGAGGAGATAGGGGAGGTGATGCTCAGAATGTGTACGTCGGTGTTTTGATAAATCAGATTGCTGAAATTATAATCTGTGATTTGGCTGGTGACGCTGTCGGTGAAGTCCGGTCTTACGGAAATGTCCAGAATGTGGTTGCCGACGGCCGAAACGTCAACGGTGTGGTTGAGTGTGATTTCAAAAGTCTCGTTCGGCTCGACATCTTCGGTCAGCGTCACGCTTTCGGTGAATGTAGTGTTGTTGTCGAGGGTGACGTTGAATACGAGGTCGGTGCCGGCGGTGAGGGGTTGATCGCAGGAGTTGTAGGTGAGGGCTAATGTGACGGGCTCTTCATCGGTGAGGGCGCAGTCGGTGGCGGGGGAGAGGATGTTGGTGATATAGACGGCGGTGTCGGAGTAGCGGAGGCCGAGACCGACGGCGTACCATGCGTCAGCTACGGCATACACCTCTTCGGAGCATTCGCCGTAAAGATCTGCGGCGACAATCATGGAGAGTTCGCGTGTTTCGGCATAGTCGGAGGTGGGTACCAAATTTTCGGTCAGTGTGTAGAAGGCGATTTGCTCGGCGGCTTCCGTTCCGATGCCGTGTACCTCGAAGTCATTGCCGATGTCATTGGTGCCGCTGCCACCCACGCTGAGCAGGTAGAACCAGTAGTTGGCCACGCCGCTGTTGTAGTGTACGCCGCCTTGGTCCATCGCTGCGTTCGGGTCGTCGGGGTACATCCAGTTGGTGCCCTGGTAGGTGTCTGGCTGATCGTACAGGTTGGGGTTCGACATGTCGCGGATGGGGGTTCCGAGTTCTTCGCCGATGGTCCAGATCAGGTTCCCGGTGGCATCGTAAGCGATCATCGTTCCGAAGATGTCGCTGAAAGCCTCGTTGAGAGCGCCCGGTTCGTTTTCGTAATTCAGGTTGGCGGTGTTTTCTGTGAGGCCGTGGGTGATTTCGTGGCCGCACACCGACAGGATGGTGAATTGTCTGTTGTTGCGTCCGTCGCCGTACCACATAGCGCCGTCGCTCCAGCAAGCGTTCTCCACGTTGGTGCCGAGGTGTACGTAGCTCATCAGGCGCAGGCCGTTGTTGTCAATGCTGTTGCGTCCGAATTTTTCAAGGTAGTAGTCGTAGGTTCTCTCCGCGCCGTAGTGGGCTTCGTTGGCCACGCTGTCCGTATCAAAGAAATTGTCGGTGTCGGTTACGTCCAAGGCGGCGGTGGAGTCGAGTTCCATCAGGCTGCCGGTGTTGTGGAGGGAGCGGGTGTAAATGCCGTTGCCTTCGCCGCGGCTGAGTTCGCGAAGAATGAAATTGTTGGGGGCGATGGAGTCAACGGTCAGGGTTTGAATGCCGTGGTAGCGGGTTTTCGCCTGAACCTCTACGCTAACGTTTTGATTTTTTTTTATCTGTTTCAAGATTTCCCCACTCAGTGCGTCAATGTAAAATACTTGTTTGCCAAGTGGTTGGATGGCAAATACTTCCACTTCATATACCAAGCGGTAGCTGCTGACATCGGTTCCGTGCTTCGGGTCGAAGAACATCAGTTTCGGTGTCGGATAATAGGTTGCATCCTTGTCCTGCATGGTCTCTTTCAGGTCGTTTTCCAAAGTCGGCACTTGCCATGCGTACTGGTCGGCGGGGGCATTGAGAATGGCCAGCGCGACCGCATCATCGGCAGCGAAAATCGGGGTGTAGGGCTTCGCGAAGTCGGCCATATTCACGCCATTGATGTAGGTGACCACGCCGTTCTTCTCATGAAGGAGCATGATGGCATCCTCAATCGGAACGCCCATGTATTGCTGCTGGTAACGATACGTCTTATTCCCGTTTTTGGCGGTTGTGACATTCAAAAGCACCATTTCATTACCCTGCCGGAATCCAAATTTGTCGGCATATTTTTCAAAAAAATGGTCCGCTGGTATCTGATAATTCTCTTTGATCATCAGGATGCGGCCTTTGGCCTTGATGGTGGCAATTTCTTGCAATGCAGAGGAATTGTGGACGGCGGCAGCACCGTCATTCTGTGCGAAACCGCCGAAAATCATCATCAGCGGAAGA
>ONXT01000114.1 GCA_900321845.1 uncultured Bacteroidales bacterium
CCGCTGGCTCCGCCACCGCCGCCGCCACCGCCGCCGCCGCCACCGCCTGTCCCGTCAGGACCTGCGTTGCCTAATGCGGCGGGAACGAAGTACTGTTCCCATAAAACAGATCGGTTGGAAACCGGGGTGACGCCATCCGTCCCTGCGAGGCCGTTAGCACCATTCGAGCCGTCGTGGCTGTACGTGCCGCCATGGCCACCCGCGCCGCCCGCACCGCCGCTGTTGTTGACACCGCCGCGTGTGCCGTTCTGCCCGTTGTCGCCAGTCGAGTTTGAGGAGTTCTGGTCGTTGTTGATATCACCTTCGCCGCCGTTGCCGCCCGCGCCGCCTCTGCGGTCGCCACTGCCTACCGCTGCTCCTCCGATGCCTTCGTCATCTCCGTCATTCGTCCATTCGGAGAGACCGCCATCGCCGCCGCTCGTCCCGGAATTCCCGTTCCCGCCGTTGACACCATTGGTTCCGTTGATTCCGTCGCCGCCGTTGCCGATGTCAAACCGGCAGTTGATGATGCGCGTGTCGGCGGAGTTGCCGGCGATGTGCAGCCCGTAAACGCTGGCCCCCTTTCCTGAGGGTGCCCGTTCGGCTGCGGTCGCGCTCGGAATGCTGATGACCAAGTCCTGCAAGGTCCAGTTCGTGTCGTTGTCGGAGCGAAGCCCGATCTTCTGGGAATAGTCGCCAACGAACTCGATGGCATTGATGGTCAGCGTCGTGACGGCTGTGCTGTCCTTCGTCCATGTCGCCGCGTCATAGCCGCCGTCAATCAGCACGTTGCTGATTAAATTCACGCTCTGACTCTCGCTGTAGTTGCCCGCTGCTAGGAAAATGTGGGTGAAATTGGTGTCGGCGAGCATCAGTGCGCGCGAGAGCGTGCGAACCGGCGCCGAAGCACTTCCGCTGTCGCTGTCGTTTCCGGCAGGCGAAACGTAAATGTCCGTCTGTGCCGGCAGTGCCATCGCGAGAACACATATTACAAGTAATAGTAAGATTCTTTTCATTTCAAATGTTTTTGGATTGATAAAACAATAATATTACGCTTGCACATTTGCGGCGGCAAAAGTACAAGAAATTATTTGATAAAATCAGGATATTTTTAATTAGTTTTGTAAATATCTAATTATCAACAAAATAAAATTCTTAATAAAAGTTAAAATCTGTAAATGGGTAATATTTAAAGTGAAAGGATGTTCTCAACGATGGCATCGATGGCTTCCGGCAGGGCGAATTGATGCATATTGGCAGACATCTCGGCACATTGGGCATCGTTTTTCATCAGGTTTTCGAAAATCGGGATGAGTTTTTCGCTGGCTTCGCTGTCGCGGACGATGAGGGCGGCCCCTTTGTTCACGAGTGCCATTGCATTTTTGGTCTGATGGTCTTCGGCCGCGTAGGGGAAGGGGACGAGAATGGTGGGAGTGCCGATGATGCTGAGTTCGGCGATGGCAAGGGCGCCGGCGCGCGAGATGATGATGTCGGCAATTCCGTAAGCGTCGTTCATGTTTTTGATGAAGGGCACGATTTTGATGCTGTCGGTCTGAAGCATCGACAATTCCATTTGGTTTTGTTTGTAGTAGCTTTCGCCGGTCTGCCAAAGCAACTGAATTCCCATCTGCTTGATCTTGTCGATGTTTTCAAGCAGGGTTTCGTTGATTTTTTTTGCTCCCAGGCTTCCGCCGACTACGAGCAGGGTCTTCTTGTCTTTGGAAAGTCCGAAGAATTCGTAACTGGAGTCGAGTTTTTTCTGGATGTGCAGTATCTCGTCGCGGACGGGGTTGCCGGTCTTCACTATTTTTTCGGCGGGGAAGTATTTCTCCAGTCCGTCGTAGGCGACGCAGATTCTGCGCACTTTCGGTGCGAGGAGTTTGTTGGTCACCCCCGGATAGGAGTTCTGTTCCTGAATCAGTGTGGGGATGCCGAGTTTGTTGGCGGTGCGCAGGGCTGGACCGCTGGCGAATCCGCCTACCCCTATCGCCACATCGGGTTTGAAATCGCGGATGATTCTTTTCGCTTTGCTCGATGCTTTCAGCAGTACAAACGGCAGCTTGAGGTTCTTCCAAATCCCTTTCAGCGAGAAATCGCGTGAAATCCCGTAAATGTGCAAACCTTCGATTTTGTAGCCGGCGTCCGGAACACGCCGCATCTCCATTTTGTCGGATGCTCCGATGAATAGGATTTCTGCGTCCGGAACTACTTTCTTTAATCTGTTTGCAATGGCTATCGCGGGAAAAATATGACCGCCGGTGCCACCGCCCGAAATGATAAAGCGTTTTTTCTCACTCATGATTCTGGTTTTTGACCGCAAATGTACACTTTAATTTTGCATACATATTAATATTAGGCTAAAATTTGATAACAGTGAAAAGTTGAATGTATTTAATGACAAATGAAAATTTCTTTGGCGGCACTTTCACTTCTTTGTAAATTTTGTTACTTTTGCGTTCCCTTTTGCGGTTACAAATATTGATTATAAAATGTTGAAAAACAGACTTTTAATAATCCTTTCGCTTCTTCTTCTGCCTTGGGTCTCTGGTCGCGCACAGCAGGTTTCCGTGTCGGCGTGCCTGGATTCCAACCACATTGTCATCGGCGACCAGTTGAAACTGCATCTTTCTGTTGTTGCAGATACCAATTCTACTATCACCATCCAGGATGCCAAAAAATGGCAGCTTATTAATTGTGAAGTCGTGGAGTCCTTGCCGCTGAATTTTGTTTCGAAGGATTCTAAACGTATTTATAATCAAGATGTTATAATTACATCTTTTGATACAGGAACGGCTCAAATCCCTGAAATCCCCGTCTTTGTCAATGACACCCTCCTCGCTGCCAAGACCTCCCCGCTGTCGTTCCGCGTGGACAGTCTTCCAGTTTTCGTGGACACTTCTGCCGCCTTCAAGGATATTGTCCTGCCCATGGACGGCAAGGATGTGGAAATCATTAAGCCGGAAAACTCTGGCAGAAATTGGCTGCGTATCATCCTGCTGATTGTCGCCATTCTTGCGTTGATTGCGCTCGCCATCTTCTTGCTTCGTAAGTATCTGCTTCCGTATTTGCGCAAACGTAAGCTGGAGCAGATGAAGGCGTTGCTCAAACAGAATGCCGGAACTGTCGCCCTGAACAGCCTCAAGGGGTTGAAATCCAAAAAATTATGGCAAAAAGGACAGGTGAAGGACTATTACTCGGAGTTGAGTATGATTCTGCGCACCTACCTCGACCAGCAGTGGGATGTGAATGCGAAGGAGATGGTTACGGACGAAATCATGGAGGCCATCGACAAATTGGACTTGGACGATGACCTGACGAAAGAACTCTATCGGTTTTTTGTCCTTTCCGACTTGGTGAAGTATGCGAAGGAGCAGCCGGAGGTAGAGGCACATGAAACGAGTTTGAAGAACGCCTATAATTTTGTGAGAGTTACTGATAAACAAGAACATGCCAAGGCGGCAGCCGAACAGGCGGAGAAGTCTAAAAGGAGGAGATAGCCATGAAGGTTTTTGACGGTTTTTTTGAAGTGGTTCGAAGCATGGAATTTGCCAACCCGCATCTTCTATGGCTGTTGCTTCTTATTGTTCCCTATGTGGTGTGGCAGATTTGGAAACGCCGCAAAATGCAGGTTCCCCTCACAGTCACTACTACGCAGCCTTTTGAAAATGCCCCCAAGACGCTTCGCTACCGGTTGCGTCACCTCCCATTGGTGCTTCGTTGCTTGGCTTTGTGCTTCCTCATCGTTGCACTTGCGCGCCCCCAATCCAGTTACCACAAATCCAATATCAAAACGGAGGGCATCGACATTGTGATTGCGCTCGACGTTTCCGGCAGTATGCAGATGATGGATTTCACGCCGACCCGGCTCGAAGCCTGCAAGGACATCGCGGCTCAGTTTGTGGACCAGCGCCCGAACGACCGGCTGGGACTGGTGCTTTACGCCGGCGAGGCCTACACCCAGTGCCCGCTTACCATCGACCATACGGCCTTCAAGCGCCTGCTCGCCCAAGCCCAGATGGGACCGCTGGATGACGGAACCGCCATCGGCGACGGATTGGGTACCGCTATTAACCGCTTGCGCGAGAGCAAGGCCAAAAGCAAGGTGATTATTTTGCTTTCCGACGGCGTGAATAACACAGGCTATATGGATCCGCGTTCCACCGCCGCAATGGCTAAAGAGCTGGGTATCAAGGTTTATACGATTAGTTGTGGTACCAATGGGAAAATGTCGAAGATGAAAATCCCTGGCTACGGCGTTCAAAGTGTCAAAACCGAAATCGATGAGGCACTGCTTAAATTTATCGCGCAAGAAACCGGAGGAACCTATTTCGTTGCCAACAACAAAACCAAACTGAAACAGATTTACGACGAAATTGACAAGATGGAGAAAACCATTATTGATGAGGAAGTAATTGAAAACAAGGGGGATGAGTTCTTGCCATTTCTCCTTATCGCACTCTTCCTGTTCTTGTTTGAGTTGGTCGCCCGATACACTTTTTTGAGGACAAATCCTTAACCCCCCGTCCGTCTCCAAACAATAAAAAGGCCTTTTTCACATTATTATAATTTGTAAAATGGCTAAAAGGTGTTTTTGGGAATTCTTCGTGTGTCTCTGTATGCTGGGCATGACAGAGCTTTCGGCACAGAGTCTGTCCAATATGCACTTCGGCTCCAAGGTGCTGGATACCAATCAGTTTCAACTTGATTCGCTCTCCATCCTGCCCGGTTCGCTGATGTTTGTCGGTATCGACACGGGCGATTACGAAATCGATTACCCCTCCGCAACTTTCACCTTGAAAAATCCGGCACTCTTAGGAAAGAAAATCACCTATTCCTATCGCACCTTTCCGCAGAATTTCAATCGGAAATTTGTCAATAAATCCTCTGAGATCATTCTCCCGCGCTTGCTGTCCGACCCGACTTCGCGAGATCTGCTGTCTATCGGACAGCCTGTAAGCGAGCCCATCTTCGATTCCCAATTGCAGGGCAACGGCTCCATTTCACGGGGCGTTTCTGTCGGAAATAACCAGAATTTTGTGCTTGACGCGAGCATGAATCTGCAACTTTCCGGCTTTCTGGCTCCGGATGTGGAGATCATGGCCAACATCACGGATGAGAAACTGCCGATTCAGCCGGAAGGCAATACGCGTACCATCAAGGATTTCAACAAGGTTTTTATTCAATTGAAGTATAAGGACGTGATTAGGGTTCAAGCAGGTGACATAGAACTATCCTCTCCCGAAAACTCCTATTTTATGAAGGTGAATCGCCAGTTTTTGGGCTTGGATTTCCAAATTAACAGCCGTTTTGACACAATTAACAGCATGAAAAATACAGTTGGCGGCGGCATTTCCAAGGGAAAGTTCACACGCAATACCCTGACTCCTATCAATGGTGTGCAAGGCCCCTATAAGTTGTATGGCTCACAAAATGAAACTTCCATCGTCATTCTGGCTGCCTCCGAACGCGTTTATCTTGATGGTATTTTGCTAAAACGCGGGCAGGACGCCGACTATGTCATTGACTACAACACTGGTGAACTGACCTTCTCCACCTCGCATCTGATTACCTCCGAAAACAGGATCGTGGTTGAGTTTGAATACAGCGACCAGTATTATTCCCGTTATAACTTGTTTTCTTACAATGAGTTCACACATGAGAAGAATTCAAGATTGAAATTGCACGCCAATTTTGTGCATGAGCAGGACTTGAAAGGTCGCTCCATTCAGCCTGAATTGGACGATGCGCAGAAACTTTTCCTCTCGCAGATCGGCGATGATTTAGCGGCGGCAAATTATGCAACAGCGACTTTGGCCACCGACTTCTCTACGGGCGAAATCCTTTACCACCAAGTGGACACAATGGTAAACGGAGCTCTCTATTCGCCTGTCTATGTTTATGCCGGTGCTTCCCGAGATTCGGTTTATCGGGTCGTATTTAGCTTTGTAGGCGCGCACAAAGGCGACTACGTGCTGGCGCAAAGTTCCGCCAACGGGAAAATGTTTCGTTGGGTTGCACCGGTCAATGGCGTGCCGCAAGGTGATTATGCGCCTGTGACTCAGTTGAATACGCCCAAAATGACGGATTTGTTGACGGTCGGGGCCGACTACCGATTGAGCGACAAGCTGGATTTGCGCACGGAATTGGCATTCTCCTACTTGGATGAGAACCTGTTTTCGAAAGATGGGGATGCCGACAATGGCGGGCTGGCTTTCAAGTTGGAGGCAGCCTACCAGACCGGCTTGAAGCGAAAGCCGAGCCGAGATTCGCTGTGGCGTTACCATTTGAGTGTGAATTATGAGTGGGCTCACCGCAATTTCAATCCGCTGGAAAGCTACCGCAATATTGAGTTCGCCCGCGATTACAATCTCGCAAGTGATTATAGCACAGATGCTTCTGAACAGATGCTCGTGCTATCAACGGGCTTTTCACATCCTGGTTGCGGCAGCACCTCGTATGCTGCCAATTGGCTGATGCGTTTCCACCAGCTGTCGGCCCTGCGCAACGAGATCGTCTCCGTCCATCAGTTTGCCGGCTGGAAATGGAAAGCCAACACCTCCTACCTCTTCTCTTCCGACTCTTTGCAGAAAACCAACTTTTTCCGAACCTCAAATGACTTTTCCAAAGCTTTCCGAAAACTCAGAATCGGCGTGAAAGACAATCTGGAATACAATGTCTTCAAGAATGCTGCTACGGATTCTTTGCGCGTGAACAGCTATGCGTTCAATGAAGTGGCTTTGTATTTAACAAACAGTGACTCAACTGGTTATAATTATTTTGTCCAATTTAGGAATCGTGTGGACGACCATTTGTACAACAATGTCCTGTCGATGAATACGGTGGGGTATGAAGCGCAGGCGAGCTTTGAATTTTCAAGGTGGAAACACAATCGGTTGAAGGGAACGGCTACGTATCGCAATGATAATGTGCAAGATACGTTGCGCAAGTTCGTTCCGGAGCACAATTTCGTCGGTAGTTTGGATTATGCCGGCAATTTTTGGAAGGGAGCGGTGACGCTGGGGGTTTATGTTGAGGCCGGCAGCGGCTTGGAACAGAAGAAAAACTATTCGTTCCTGAAGGTGGCGGCAGGGCAGGGAACTCACATCTGGTATGACTACAACGGCAATGGAATCGAAGAGTTGGACGAATTTGAATTGGCTGCCTATCAAAGCGAGGCCGATTACGTGAAGGTCTGGCTGACCACCAATGAGTACGTGAACACCTTCAACTGCGGCTCGACACAAAGTTTGCAGCTCCGTCCGGCTAATGTGTGGCGTGGCAAGACCGGTTTCCGCAAGTTCCTTTCCATGCTCAGCAATTCCACCGTTTTGCGCACCTACCAGAAATCAACTGCCGGAGCCGGTTTGAACGCTTTGAATCCCTTCAGTGATAATTTGGATGACTCGCTGCTCGTGAGCAAAATGCTGAATCTGAAAAATAGTTTGGGCTTCTCTTTGCCCAACTCCTACTTCTCTGTGGATTACATTGTAATGAATAATCAGGCGAAGAATCTGCTCTATTATGGTTTCGAAAGCACGAATCTGCGCTGGCAGCAGGTATCTCTCCGCTCATCTCCTGTTAAAATACTGACCTTGAAGACGTTATATACACGTTCGATTGATGAGAACCGTTCGCAGTTCTTTGCTGCGCGCAATTATCGGATTCTGTCGCACGTGCTCGAAAACGGTCTTTCGCTCGACTTCCCTTTCAATTTGTCCATCGCTGCGCTCTGTGAAATGAGCTACAAAAAGAATCTGAGCGATGTCGAAAAGGCGAATCTTTACAAGGCGACATTGGAGGTGAACTATCGGATGAAGGAGCGGGGCGCCCTTTCTGTGATGTTACAATATATTAATATTGTATATAACTCGGAGCAGGCCAACAGCAGTCTGAGTTACGAGATGCTCGAGGGCCTTACGGTCGGCGACAATTTCAGATGGAAGTTGGCGTATCAGACGAATTTGTTTGAATATCTGCAATTGAACCTTTTATATGAAGGACGATTGACAAATGAGAAGAAGCTGATTCATACAGGGACCCTCCAACTGAAGGCTTTTTTCTGAGCAGATTTTTTGTGAGAGTGGCGAATGGCTTGGGACCGATATTGGGGGGTAAAAAAATATGCACACTTTTCTGTGTAAAAAAAAATTTTTTTGTGTATAGCTAAAGAAAAAAATTGTATTTTTGGCACCGCAAATTTTATAAGCAATATTGTTTTCTGTAACATTTTTGCTGAAACGCAGTATAAACTATTCAATAAGCGTCGAAAAGTAGAAATGTTCGAAAGTTAATTTATTGATTATTAAAGTTTTGCGTTGAATGTTGTAAAGTCAAACAGTAAACTCGAAATATGAAGAAAAGGTACATTTTATCGGTTTTGTTGTTGGTTCTCACGGTGGCCGGCTATGCACAGCAAGATGCGCAATTTACGCTTTTTCAGTGGGCAACACCCTATTATAATGCAGGAGCGATAGGAGAACAGAGCAATACATTGTGTTTCACTGGCATTTTCCGTCAGCAATATACCGGATGGAATGATACCTATACGGATCAAAGCGGAAATCCGCAGAAATTCAACACTTCCCCGCAACAGATCTATATCAGCATGGAGTCTTATCTCCGCAAGTTGCACGGAGGTTTGGGCATTACTTTAATCAAGGACAAAATCGGTTATTTCAATAATGTGGGCGTTAAATTGGGATATTCTTTCAAGTTGAAAATCCCCACCGGCTCCCTCGGCATTGGTGTGCAAGCCCAGTTGTTGAGCCAGAAATTGGA
>ONXT01000064.1 GCA_900321845.1 uncultured Bacteroidales bacterium
CCAAAATAATGTAAAGTCTTATCTTACAGTCAATACCATCATCTACAATTCGGAAGTCGATGAGGTGAAAAGGCTGTTGGATATGGCAAAAAAATGTGGGGTTTCCGCCATCATCGCCTCCGATTTCGCCGTGCTGACCTATTGCCAGAAAATTGGGCTGGAAATCCATATTTCCACCCAGTGCAACATCACGAACATTGAGGCGGTCCGCTTCTATGCGCAGTTTGCCGATGTGGTGGTTCTTGCGCGTGAGGTGACCTTGGCGCAGGCTGCAGAAATCTCGCAACAGATTGACGATGAGAACATCTGTGGTCCGAAAGGTGAGAAAATCCGCTTGGAGATGTTCGTTCACGGCGCGCTTTGCATGGCCGTCTCCGGCAAGTGCTATCTCAGCCTCGACAATTTCAACTCCTCCGCCAACCGTGGTGCCTGCCTCCAACCCTGCCGACGGGGCTATGTCGTGAAGGATATGGAAAACGAGGTGGAACTGGCCATTGACAACAAGTACATCATGTCGCCGAAAGACCTGTGTACCATAGGCTTTTTGGACAAAATGCTGAAAGCCGGCGTTTCCATTCTGAAAATTGAGGGTCGTGGGCGTTCGGCGGAGTATGTGAAAGTGACGACCGAGTGCTACCACGAAGCGGTGGATGCCATCATGAACGGGACTTATACCCTGGAGAAGGTTCAGGCTTGGACGGAACGCCTGAAATCAGTCTATAACCGTGGATTCTGGGACGGCTACTATTTGGGCAGAAAGATGGGAGAGTGGTCGGAACGCTATGGCTCTCAGGCTACTACGGTAAAAGAGCACATTGGAAAAATTACCAATTTCTTCTCCAACCTTAGTGTGGCGGAAATCTTCGTGGAAACCGGCGACATCAGGGTAGGGGACACTTTGATCGTTGAGGGACCGACAACCGGCGTTTATGAAACGGTGGTGAATGAGGTGCGCGTGGATCTGAAACCGGTTGAGGTTGCTGTGAAAGGGGAGGCCTGCTCCATCGTCACCAGCCAGTTGGTTCGCCGTGGCGACAAAGTCTATAAGAAGACGCAGAAAATTGAAGAGTTCTAATCCAATAATCCTGTTAAAAATGAAGAAAATCGTGTTGCTGAGTGTGCTGTCGCTTTGCGTTCTTTTTTTGCAAGCGCAGGATATGAAAACCTACAAGTTCGCTGAGCGTGATACGTGCAGCTTGTATATGGATGTGTATCAGCCGGTTCAGCCGAACGGATACTGTATCGTTTATGTTTTCGGTGGCGGTTTCATCGGCGGGGAACGCAATAACGAATACGCTGTTTCGTATGCCAAAAAACTTGCGGAAAAGGGATATGTCGTCGTTTGCAATGATTACCGTTTGGGCTTGAAGGGCGCAAAGATGGACCTGACGCACGTGATCTCCTCGTTGGAAAACGCAATCAATCTGGCAGTCGAGGATTTGTTTTCCGCCATTTCATTTATGTTAAAGCATGCAGACGATTTGCATGTCAATGCCGACAAGATTATCCTGACCGGCAGCAGTGCGGGTGCCATCACCGTATTGGAGGCGGATTACATGCAGGGCAACCGTTTTGATTTGGCGAAGGTGCTGCCCGAAGATTTCCATTTCGCCGGTGTGATGTCGTTTGCTGGCGCGATTTTCTCGCGTAATGGAAAGGTGAAGTACAGAGTGTCGCCCCCAGCCCCGACAATGTTTTTGCAGGGAACTCGCGACAATTTAGTGACTTACAAGAAGATACGCTTTGCCAATTATGGTTTCTTCGGCACAAAGCCGTTGGTGAAGCAATTCCAGAAATTCGACTATCCTTTTTATGTCCGCCGCTATGAGGATTTGGGGCACGAGGCCGCCGCATTACATCTCTATGAGTTCGATTTATCTCTTTGGTTTATAGATAATTATGTGGTGAAAAAGCGCAACCTCCAGATTGACGAAACCATCAACGACCCCGATGTGCCGCGTTGGAAATTCGGGAAGGTGAAGCCTGGGCAGGTTTATAATAAGAAACGGTAGTTTTAAAAAAATGCGTATTTTTGCACATTAACTTGAAAAAAATGGCTGAAAGTATAGAAGCTGTTAAAAGTAGATTCGGCATTGTCGGCCAAAACAATGATTTGAACGAGGCGATTCGTGCAGCTGTTACGGTTGCGCCCACGTCGGCCTCTGTGCTGATTTTGGGTGAGAGCGGTGTCGGCAAGGAGAATATTGCCAAAATTATTCACGAGTACAGCTCGCGCAAGCACAATCAGTTCATCTCTCTGAACTGCGGTTCGATTCCCGAGGGAACGATTGATTCGGAGCTGTTCGGACATGAGAAGGGGGCATTTACCGGGGCGACAGAGGAACGGAAAGGTTATTTCGAGATGGCGGACAAGGGCACGATTTTCCTTGACGAAATCGGCAATCTCCCCTTGTCGGCGCAGGAACGTCTGCTTCGCGTGCTGGATTATGGCGAGTATATTCGCGTGGGCTCTTCCAAAGTTCGCAAAACCGATGTCAGGGTGGTTGCTGCCACCAATGCCAACCTCTCCGAACAGGTCTCCAACGGCCGCTTCCGCATGGATCTGTATTACCGTTTGACCACCGTGCTGATCAATGTGCCCGCCCTGCGCGACCGCAAGGAGGATCTTCCGTTTCTGTTTGCGCGTTTTGCTGCCGATATGGCCAATGCAGGCAAGATCCCCGAACCCATCCAGCTCACCGACGATGCGCTTAAATTCATGCAGAACTACAATTGGCCAGGAAATATCCGTCAACTCAAGCATGTGGTGGAGAGCATGTCCTATATGGAAAAAGACCGTGTCATCTCGGCGGGCACCTTCAGTAAGTACGTGGCCAACGCGCCGAGTGTGAAGTACATGCCCTCGCTGCTCTCCGTTGGCGGCGACCAGTCCGCCTCCTATAACCACAACGTGCTGCTTTCCGTGATTTATGAGTTGAAAAAGGAGGTTGATGCCTTGAAAAAGGAGGTCGCCGATTTGAAACTGAATGAACAGGTGCGCCGAAGCGGCATTTATAGAGACATCAACAATCAGATTATTGAGCATACTTCCGTCGGCGATAGCAAAGTCCCGCAGCAAGTGCTGACCTATCAGCCGGTAAAGAGCTACGAGGAACCGATTGATACGCCTGCCGAGTCGGTGGAAGAGGACAATTCGGTGGAATCGACGGAAAAGCAGCTGTTCCAACGGGTTTTAGCCAAGCATAATGGCAACCGCAGGGCCGCCGCCGCCGAACTGAAAATCTCCGAACGCACCCTTTATAGAAAAATTGAAAAGTATGGATTGTAGAAAATTCGCGATTTTACTACTGCTCTCCCTGTGCTTCGTCGGCTGCCGACTCTCCGTTTCGCTGACGGGCGGCGATGTGGACCCTCGCGCAAAAACGGTCTATGTTCAGACCTTCCGCAACAACGCCTCGCTCGTCAACCCCACGCTGAGCCAAGAGTTCACCAATGCCCTGAAAGACCGCATACAAGGTCAGACCCCGCTCACCATCATCGATGTTCCTAACGGGGACTATTCCGTTGAAGGCGAGATTACCGGCTACACCATCAATCCGGTCGCCATCCAGGGCAATGAAACCGCTGCCATGAACCGACTGACCATCACCGTGAATGTGAGGTTCACCAATAAATTCGACGAAACCAAAGACTTCGAACAATCCTTCTCCCGCTATGTCGATTATTCCAGTTCCCAGAATTTCACTGCTATCGAAGGCAATCTGGTAACGGAAATCAACGATGCGTTGACAGAGGATATTTTTAATAAGGCATTTGTTAATTGGTAATTCTAATCGAATGAATAATAATTTGTTAACTGTAAATGAAACCAATCTGGGAGTGCTTCGCAATTTGTGCGAGAAGTATCCGGCATCCTCAGTCACTGCATTTTTTTATTTGAAAATGCTAAAACAATTGCATACCGAAGAGTATGAATCCTGCAAGTCGGTATGGCTTTTGAACATCCTTGACCATATCAAGTTTGCGCAATTCTCGTTCGAAAACGCTTCCGAAACGGCTCCGACAGATGACATTCCCAAGAAGGATTTCCTCGCTGCCGGTGTGGACACCTCGGCGGCCGACCAAGATAGGATCATCTCGCAGCTGATTGCAGAATTTTCGGTCGCAACGCCGAAAATCCAGTTCGATCCGGAAAAACACGATGGCACAATCAACTACAGCAAACCCAGTCTGGTGGAAGATCCAGACATCGTAAGTGAAACATTAGCAAGGTTTTACCTCAGTCAAGGGTACCCCGGTAAGGCAATTAAAATTTATAAAAAATTGTGCTTGCTTTTTCCAGAAAAAAGTTGTTACTTTGCAGCCCAAATTTCCAGCATAAAAAACAGTAAGAATTAATCTATAAAATACTTAAAAAATGACTTTATTATCCATTTTAATCATCATCGTCAGCATAGCCATGGGGTTCTTCGTTCTGATTCAAGAATCGAAAGGCGGCGGCCTGGCCTCCAATTTCGCATCCTCAAACCAGATTATGGGCGTGCATCGCACCACCGACCTCGTTGAAAAAATCACCTGGGGCTTAGCAATCGCCATTATGGTGCTCTGCCTCGTATGTGCTTTCCTTTCCAAACGCGAGTACGATGCATCACACGAAAATCTCCAAGCCACTGAAGCCCAAGCTCCGGCTCAAGATGCTGAAGAATAAAGCCTGATTTGAAATGAACTGATACCATCCGGAAGAGAGAATGTTCGCATTCTCTCTTTTGTGTTTTACTATGAACAGAAAAAATTTCGGCTATTTCATCATTCTTTTCCTCGCCATCTGCTTTTGGGGCCTCTCGTATGTGTTCACCAAGGACCTCTTGGGCGTGGTCACTCCCATCGCACTCATCTTTTTCCGGATGGTCATCTCCTCCGCCTTGCTTATCGTGGTCTGCTCGCTTTTTTTCCGCCAGCGCCTCCGCGATATCCCCCGGAAGGATTGGCTCTATCTGTTTTGTCTCAGCCTCTTCGAGCCGTTCCTCTATTTCCTTTGCGAAACCTATAGCCTTAAGTTCTCCGACCCCACGGTGGTTGCGGTTATCATTGCCACCATTCCTGTTTTCACCGTCTTTCTGTCGTTCTTTTATTTTAAAGAAAGGCTGAGCGGAATCAATTTCGCCGGCGTATTTATCTCTGTGATAGGCATTCTGGTGATGCTTCTGCCTAAATTCTCCGATGTCACTTTCAGTAAATGGGGGATTCTGTTGGCGTTTTGTGCCGTGATCGCTTCCGTTGGCTATAGCTTTTTCCTCAAAAAACTCGACGACCGTTACCATTCTGTTTTCATCGTGACCTGCCAAAATACGATTGGTGTCCTGTTGTTCCTACCCCTTTTTATCCTCTTTCATTCGCCTGCTGAAATGCAAACCCAAATTGCGAATCTTTCAGATCCTCATATCTTGTTGAATGTGACGATGTTGGCTGTCTTCTGTTCTGCACTTGCCTTTGTGTTTTATGTCCTTGCCATGCAGAAGCTGGGACTGGCCAAGGCCAACACTTTCACCAACCTGATTCCAGTGGTCACCGCAGTGTTCTCGTTTTCACTTGGTTATGAGCAACTTGCCGCCAGCAAAATACTTGGCACAGTCATCGTAATTGTCGGGATTTGCATGGTACAGCATATCTCACGACAAAAATCGGATGAGGTTTCCGCCCATTAAAAAAATACCAGAATCCAATACATGTTTTTATGATAGCAAATAGGATATCTTCAGAAGAATTGGA
>ONXT01000148.1 GCA_900321845.1 uncultured Bacteroidales bacterium
AGCACTTGACATCGCCGTAACTGACGAAGGTGCAAAATTATTAGAGTTTAATTTCCGCTACGGCATTGAGCACCAGCAGTGTGTGTTGGGAGGGGTGAGGCGATTGCTGGATATCTATCCCAGCTAACTACATCCGGCTGTGATTGGCGGGACGGTTAAAGATTTTATTAAGAGGAGATTATAATATGCATTTAACGACATCCAAAACAAAGCGAATGCTATTCGCTCCATTATTGAAAACGGTCGAATGGCTTACTCCACGATGCCCTGTCTTTATGGCAAAGGCAAGATATTTTGCCAGGTTTAAAAAAAGAATCAACCTAAAAGACCCCAAGGATTTAAATGAGAAAATTCTTTGGTTGTCTGTTAACAGCGACACTCGCGAATGGTCAAGACTTGCGGATAAGTATGCCGTTCGTGAATATGTACATGAATGTGGTTTGGATGACATTTTGGTTCCTTTGTACGGTGTGTGGGATAAGGCGGAAGAGATAGATTTTGATGAACTGCCACAATCTTTCATAATGAAATCTACGAATGGAAGTTGCTCAAACATCTTAATTAAAGAAAAAAGTCAAATCTCAAAGGAGGAGTTTATAGTAAAAGTTAAGGATATTGAAGACAAAAAAGTCTTGGTGACAGGTGTCGGTGATCTTCATTACTTGCGCAATAAGAGTAGAATCATAGCTGAAGGTTTGTTGGAAAATGACGAGGTGTCTGCAAAGTATTCTGAAACCCTGATAGATTACAAAATTTGGGTGTTAAATGGTCGGGCAGAGTATATATGGGTTTGCATGAATCGTTTTGTGCATAATAAAGATGGCGCAGAAGTTTTGACATACGATAGAGGTTGGAATCCACATCCTGAGTACTCGGTTTGGTCAAACGATTTCTCACAAGCGCAACCCATGCCAAAACCCGCTGGATTTGAAAGGATGTTGGAAGTTGCTGAAAGGTTGTGTCAAGGATTTCCTGTGGTTAGGTGCGACTTGTATAATCTGAACGGAAAAATCTATTTTGGAGAAATGACATTCACTTCGTTGGGGGGTATGATGGATTTCTATACCCCTGAATTCTTAAGATTGTGTGGTGACAAGATAGACCTCTCATTGGCTTCAACAAACAAAAAATGGTCATCCAAAGAATTGAAGAATGCATAATAAAATCATCATCTGGGGACGAGACAACTACAACACCCTTGGCTTATTAAGGCAGTTGTCGGGCGAAGACAGGATAATCTTCTTCCTAATGTGGGACAGGCTAGTGGGATGTGCTTCCGCAAGCAAGTATTTCGGTGAACATGCAGTTGTGGAAAGTATAGAGGAAGGCTATCAATACTTGCTATCACATTTTTCCAATGAAGCACAAAAGCCAGTAATCTTCACCCCAAGCGATGAGATAATTGAGTTTATCGACCAACACAAGTCTGAACTTGAGAAACAGTACATCATTCCAGGCACTCGTGAACAAGGTCTTCTTACGAAGATTGATGACAAGAACACGATGACTGAATTGGCTCGCAAATTGGGATTTCTTGTTCCTCAATCTCAAGTGTGCCGCAAGGATACAGATTTAAAAAATGTACAATACCCTTGTATCATAAAACCCGCACATACCACCATCGGTCACCGCAATGAGTTCAAATATAAGATTTGTGAAAACAAAAAGGTATTGACCAATGCTTTGAAGTATGTACGTAGAGGATCTGAGTTTATTCTTCAGCAATATATCCCGAAAGAAAGTGTTGCTTTGGTTTATGGTGCAAGACTGAAAAATGGAAATGTTGTAATGGCAGGGACGCTGGTAAAAGATAGATTTATTGCTTGTGGCGATGGTTCTCACGGTCTGGTCACACCAGAGTTTCCTAATGGTATTGATAAGAAACAAATTGAGAAATTTCTTGACGAAATAGACTATTATGGGTTGTTTAGTTTTGAATATGGCTTGTTTGATAACAAGGCATATTTTTTTGAAGTGAATCTGCGCAACGATGGGACTTCACACTTCTTTTATCAAGCAGGAGCCAATATACCTTTGGCTTGGTACTGTGATGCTATTGGTAGAGATTACTCTCAAATCAACACCGTTGTAACAAACGATTGTTGGTACATTGACGAAATCTTCGATGTGGCAAATGTATGGAATGGTACGATAAGTCGTAAGCAATGGAAGTCGGACAAGGCAAAAGCCACGATATTCAAATATTATGACAAGGAGGATCAAGAGCCTTGGAAGCAAATGAAGCGGGGCAAGATGAGGAAAATAATTCAGGATGCCTTCGTGAAGAAATATCGCCTTTACATCGTTTGGGCAATGGACAAACTAAAACATTAAAATGAGTATCGTCTTAATGTACCACGACATTGTCACCACCAACGACAAATCGAGTGGCTTCCAAAACAAAAACGCTTTCCAATATAAGGTGGAAGAGTCTGCCTTTGAGGAGCAGGTGAAGGCAGTGCAAGGCAAGGACGTGGTGTTTACGTTTGATGACGGTGGTGTATCGTTCCTTACCAAAGCCGTGCCCATATTGGAGAAATATGACTTTAAGGGTGTGTTCCTTGTCAGTACAAAATATATTGGAACGCCAGGATTCCTTACCACCGAACAGGTGAAGGAGTTGGCGGAAAGAGGACATGTTATCGGCTCCCATTCTCATACGCATCCT
>ONXT01000118.1 GCA_900321845.1 uncultured Bacteroidales bacterium
ACATGAAGACCTTCAAGAACTATTACGCGGCGTATAAGGGCTATCGCGATGCCGCCAAGCCGCTCACCCTCGCCGACTTCACCCCCGTTCGGGGCTCTGAGGAGATTTATGCGAACCTCCAGCAGTATATCCTCGTTTCCGATGATTATCAGACGGCTGTCTCTTCCGCTTTCGACCTTTATTATGAAAAAATGGACAAACTGGTCAGTGACTACGAAGAATCCTATTTCGACGGCAAACTCGAAAGCACCAAAGCAAAGGTGAATTTCTGCAATCAGATTATGACGGTTGTGAAGGAGTACGGTTCGCAGGTGCTCGCCAAGAAGGATGAGTTGAATGCCTCCGTCAAAATCCTCTCCACCCTTGGAAACAACATCCTTGGCGAAGGGCAAAAGCAGATTCAGGATGTGGTGTCGCGCTATCAATCCGTTTATAATGAGTACAATAAGAGTGTCACTGACAAATCCCGCGCCTTGATTTTGGAGAACAAGACCGACCTGGCAACGCTGATGTTCCTCGACCAGTTCGCGCAAGACAAGGCTTTGCAGACGGAGGTGATTACTGCGTTGCATGAAAAGTTCCCGGCGCACCCGCTGGTCACTGAGCGCTATGACAAGATAAACACGCCTCAAAACCGGACGGCCACAGGCAATGTGGCTCCCGAACTGGAATTCCCCGACCCCAGCGGCGTCACGCGCAAACTCTCTTCCTTGAAGGGCAAGGTGGTGCTGATTGACTTTTGGGCTTCGTGGTGTGGCCCGTGCCGGAAGGAGAACCCGAATGTGGTGAAGATGTATGCGAAATATCACGACAAGGGATTCGAGGTTTTCAGCGTTTCTTTGGACAACAAGAAGGAGAACTGGGAGGCCGCCATCCAGAAAGACGGGCTTGTATGGCCGAACCATGTGAGCGACCTGAAGGGTTGGGGCTCCGCCGCCGCCAAATTGTACGGCGTCTCATCCATTCCCTGCACCTTCCTTCTTGACCGCGAAGGCCGGATTCTGGCTCGCGGACTGCGGGGACCTGAGTTGGAAAGAGCTCTCCAGCAATTGTTCGGTGAATAGTATCCATGTGCCATGAAAAGAGGTCTCCTTTTCTCGTTCTTGCTCGTCGTCTGTATGTGTGTACAGGCCCAGTCGGAGCGCGTCTCGGATGTCGTCGGGGATTATATGTCCTGTGACATCAGGGGGAACCTATACGTTGTGAACGGCGCTTCGCTTGTGAAATTGGATCGTTCTGGCAACAAACTCGCCAATTATGAAGACTTCCTTCTTGGAGATATTTCCTCCATCGATTCTGATAATCCTCTGAAAATCATGCTGTTCTATCGCGATGCGGGCAAAATCGTCTTCTTGGACGACAAGTTGACCGTCATCGGGGAACCGCTGGACTTGTTCTCTCAAAACCTACAAAACGTCACCCTCGCCACTTACTCCACCGACAATAAAATCTGGCTCTACGATGAGGTGGCGAAAGACTTGGTCGCCGTTGATTTCCATTTGAATGTGATTTCTCGTAATCACCTCACAATTAGTGACTTGAATCCATCTCAATTTCTTTCGTTGCAAGAAAAAAAGCTGGTGCTGGTCAACACGGACGCGGTGTTGTTCTTCGATGCGTTCGGTACCTATCTGAACTCCTATCCCGTGGTTTCGGATACGCCGATTCAAGTTGTCGGGGACCAGATCTACTATACACATGATGGCACCGTGATGTTTTATTTTTATTCCGAGCTCTGGGGCAGTTCGTTGGTGTATTTCTCTGGGACTCGCCAGGTGCTGGTTGCTTCAGGCTATTATTATTATCTTGATAAAGATAGACAATTGTATCGCCATCCCTTCAATATTCAAGTTAGATGAAAAGAGTGTTGATGATTCTTCTGATGTTGTCGGTTACTTCTCTCTTCGGGCAGAAGCACTTCGACTTTCGCTTTTGGGAGGACTCTCTGATCAATCTTCGCGATGCGGTGATGCGGGCACCTACGGAGGTGGAACGCTACAGTTTGAACGAGGACTTTATGAATCTGTTGGAACTGACTCTGAATGAGAAGAATGCGTTCAAGTTTGAATGGGATTCTGTCAAGAATTTCTCGGTGCTTACCTCTCCGGATAAGCTTTTCAAAATATTTACCTGGTTTATCCAGAAAGATGACTACACAGTTGAGAATTTCGGGTTTATACAGGTTTACAATGAGGGGCGTAAGAAATATGTCCTATATCCGCTTTTCGACAAGCGCAGCTCGATTGACTACCCGCGCACCAGCGTGGGCAACCATAACAAGTGGTATGGCGCGGTCTATTACAAGTTGATTCCTTTGAAAACGAAAACACGGACTTATTACACTCTGCTCGGTTGGAACGGGAATGATATGTTTACCAATCAGAAAGTGATTGAGATACTGTACTTTAAGCCTGATATGTCGCCGGTTTTCGGGGCGAATGTATTCAAGAAGTATCCAGAGAAATCCTACCGCATTATTTTCGACTATGCCAAAAATTCCGTTTTCTCCTTGAAGTACGAGACGCAGTCATACGAAGTCGGGACGGGCCGGCGCGATCCGAAGACGCATCGTGTGGTTTACGAGACCGCCACCGCCGAAATGATTGTCTTTGATGTGCTCGCTCCGTTGGATGACGCCATGGGGGACGTGGCTGCCTTTATGGTACCGGAATCCAGTATGAATCAGGGATTTGTGGCTGATAACGGAAAGTGGCTCTTCGTTGAGAAGGTGCGTGGGCGCAACCCCGACAAGTCCCGCCCCGCCTATGAATTGAAAAACAGGGAATACTATAAGCCGGGTAAGAATTAGGACATTGAATTTATCTTTTAAGTCAAAGAGGACATGAACACAATAAAACACTTTATCATCACCATCATTCTTGCGGGATTCGTCTGGAATCTGTCGGCGACGCATCTGCTGATCCCGATGGATCTGGTGCAGAAGAATCACCTCAAGGCATACGGAATCGCCTATTTTGCAGTAGGGAAGGGCATCGACGTGAGCTGGTTGCTCAACTATCGCGGCGGCAGTTTCATGTGCCAGTATAGTCAGTCAGTTCAGGACGAGTGCGCCATTCGCGGGGTCACTTACGAGGTGATTTCCGATATCCAGGCGAGTGCCATCATCAACGAAATCGCCTCGCTGGAAGCCAACATGGATGAGATCAAGTTGACAAAGCTGCCGAAAATCGCTGTTTATTCTCCCAAGAACAAGTTGCCGTGGGACGATGCAGTGACGCTGGTGCTGACCTACGCGGAGATCCCCTATACGGTGATTTATGACACGGAAGTGCTGAACGGAGAACTGCCCAAGTACGACTGGTTGCACCTGCATCACGAGGATTTCACCGGTCAGTACGGCAAGTTCTGGGGCAATTACCGCAATGCAGCGTGGTACAAGCAGGATGTGGAGGAGCAGGAGGCAACTGCGCAGAGATTGGGGTACAGCAAGGTTTCGCAGATGAAACTCGCCGTCGCCAAGTCCATCCGCGACTTTGTCGCTGGCGGTGGTTACCTGTTCGCGATGTGCTCTGGTCCCGACAGTTTCGATGTTGCTCTGGCCGCCGAAGGCGTTGACATCTGCGATGTGATGTTCGACGGCGACCCGATGGACCCGCAGGCACAGTCGAAGTTGGACTATAGCAAGACATTCGCATTTACCAATTTCAACATCGTCACCAACCCTTACCAATATGAAATTGCCGACATCGATGTGAAGCCGACTGGTGACCGCAAGAAGAACGACTTCTTCACGCTGTTCGAGTTCTCCGCCAAGTGGGATCCCGTGCCGACGATGCTCTGCCAGAACCACTCCAACGTGATTCCCGGATTTATGGGGCAGACCACTGCTTTCCGCAAAGACAAAATCAAGCCCCACGTGTTGATAATGGGCGAGAGCGCTGCCTTGGGCGAGGCACGCTACATTCATGGCGAGTACGGCAAGGGCACATGGACCTTCTATTCCGGCCACGACCCAGAGGACTATCAGCATTTTGTGGGCGACCCGCCGACCGACCTGG
>ONXT01000120.1 GCA_900321845.1 uncultured Bacteroidales bacterium
AGTTCATTGTAAAGTTGTTCAAATGAGACAGATATGTAGCGCAGGAAAATCAATCCCAGCACCACATGTTTGTATTCCGCCGCGTCGATGTTCTTACGCAGTTTGTCAGCCGCCTTCCAAAGCTGCTTTTCAAGGGGTTCTTCAATGATGGTTTTCGTTTTTGCCATAATGAAATCATATAAATTGAAACCGCAAATTTACAACTTTTTCGGCTAAGAATTGAAATGCAAATTCTCAATTGTACCTTCGTCTTTTTCTGCGAGTATCAGCGAGTTCGGTGGGAAAATGGTTGAGGTCTGAATCAAGTTGTTATTTGGGGTAAGAGGAGCCGTTCAACCAGCTCTTTGATCCGTTCTTCCGTCAGATTTGAAAGGCCGGTCATTGTAATTTCCTCGTGTTCCGGCGTGCCCTTGCGGATGACGTACTTAAGGGCCTTGCCGTTGATGGTGGCGAGCAGGTGGTAGTTGCCTTTGTACATTGCTTCCAAATGTGCGTTTGCAATTTGGTGTGATAGTGTTGCGTAAGAATAGTTCTGTTGTATCGATGAAAATCCCCATGAGGCGAGATGCTCGGACAGACAGTTTTCAATACGGCCTATCCATTTCTCTTTCATGCCATTCTTCGTTGCCAATGTTCTGAATGAAGCAACGGATTCGGCCACTTTGCGAATGATGGATTCTGGAGAGCCAATGCCCATCTCGCGGGCGAAATAGATTGCATCCTCGTGGCTTATATTTTCAATTTTCCCGCCAATCATCAAGCAATGTTCTTTGTTGGGAAGATAGCCGCCCGTATCGAAAATGTAGGTCAGGTCATAGGCAGGGGATAGTCGCCATGTGCCTTGTCGGTTCATAATGAACGTGAAATTCTTGTGATGGTCATCGGTGTTGTTGGCGAGAATGTTGAAGACCATCCTGCGGAACAATTCCCGACAATCCGTTTCGGGAAGGTGCAGATTGCGACATACGGTCAACAGCTTTTCGTAACTGTCGGTTTCTGGATTCATTGCGGCCAAGGTTTGCGTATGCAGTTTTCCCGTCTTGTCCCGGTCAAAACGCTTGGTAAGGAAATGATTGGTTCCCTCCACTTCCAGCAGGTGCGATTCCATCATGTTGATACCCGATGCCAATGCCATTTCATAATAGGTCTGCTCCAATTCGGCGGATGAGCGTGACTTGTCGCCGAACTTCAGAATATAATAGTCGTAATCCTGATGCGTATGTATCTGACCTGAACGTATTTCGCCCGTTTTTCTATTGATGGCAATGATGGCTTTGGGCTGTCGTCCTCCTGCAGAAGTCCCGACAGAAATCAGCGATTGCAGGGTGAGCGATTCATCGGGAAGGATCTTCACCTTCTCGCGTTCGATGGCGATTTTTTCCGCAAGATCCGCCAATGCTTTGATGTCTATCTTGTCAGGAATTGACCCTCGGTTGATTTCCGGGACAAACTCCAACGCGCCCATACCACGCTTCCCGATGAAAGCCAGCTTCTCCAATGCCGTGACACTTTTTTCTGAAAGATGATTTTCTTTACGCCATTGTTCAAAAAGCTGGTTGCCCCAAGCATCGGGCAGAGAGTCTGCAATGAACGATGGCAATTTTTGATAAATGCGCTCTGTTTCACCAAAGATGGCCCTGGTGCTCAAATAATCATGAATGGAGGCGGTCAATGGCGCAATGTCCAGATTGCCCTTAAGAAATTCTGGGTTATAAGTAAAGTATGAAAGCTGCCGGGGTTCGTGCCAAGCCAGCCGGCCAATTTCCATATCCCATAAAAACACTTTCAACATTTCCTTCATGACTGTTTATGTCGCACGCGTTGTGCTTTCTGATGTTGATTGTTGTACAAATAAGGAGATTCCGGTTGTTCAGGCATCAGTTCGTTCAAGTCGTTGATGCTGCCAACGGCTTTCAAAAGAAGGAGGAAGGTGCTGAGAGAGATGTTGTTGGCCGACCCGTTTTCAAAACGATGAATGGTCAGAACCGACAGACCTGTCACTTCAGCCACCTCTTTTTGTGTCAGATTGGCTCTCAATCGGTAATCCTTGAACCGCTTGCCCAGCATCCACACCATCTCAGGTGCAGAATACCCCGAATAATCCGCTTTCATATAACTTATATTTTATGATAATTAAAATCGTAATTTTTATATTAAATTATCCGATAATTATATTTAACGCGGCAAAAATACAATTTTTTTGGATACGAAATAGTTGTTTCGCATTTTTTATTGGAGAATACGTTTCATCTGTTATCCAACCGCATCACCTTTACTGGGCGTTCGGAGCCGAGCTGCAGGCGGTCGCACTGTTTGATCTCGCCGGTGTCGCGGAAGCCGCATTTCTCCATCACACGGCCCGACGCGGGATTGTCGGGAAAATAGTCGCTCCAGATGGTGCGGAAGCCTTTTGTGTTGAAGCAGTAGTCAATCAGCAGTTGCAGTGCCTCGGTACAGATGCCACGGTTCCAGTAGGGCTTGGCGACCCAGTAGCCCGCCTCGACGTCATTCTCACCGATGTCGATGTTGCTCTCGCCGTGGGCCAGGTAGCCGATGCAGCCGATGGGCTCGCCGGTCTCCTTCAGTTCGATGGCCCAGATGTGGTCGCTATGGAAAACGGTTCGGATGATTTCGCGGCTCTCCTCCACGCTTTGGTGGGGAGGCCAGCCCGCGCGGGGACCCACATCGGGGTCGGAAGCGTACCGGAAGAGCGTTTCGGCATCGTCGTCGCGCCAGAGGCGCAGGATAATTCGGTTGGTTTGTAGCATGTTATAGTCTTTCATCATTTGGCTCCGCAGACTTTTTCCACGACCATCAGCGAGATCTGCGGGAGAAATTAAAACCTCCTTGTTCGGCGGCAGTAGGCCTCGTACTCCTCGCCGAAGTCGCGGCGGAGGCGGCGCTCCTCGCTGATGACCTGCGTCAACATGATGGCGAAGAAGAGCACCCACACGAGTGCGGCCTGCCAGGTCCACAGCCATACGACGGCGCCGGCGAGGTAGGTGAGCGTGCCGGTGAGCATGGGGTTGCGGTTGAGGCGGTAGGGACCGTCGGTCATCAGGTGTTGCGTG
>ONXT01000202.1 GCA_900321845.1 uncultured Bacteroidales bacterium
AAATCTTCATCTCCGACGGCGATATGATTTTCAACCACTTCACCCCCACTCAATTCTACCCGAACAACTACATCAACTTGGATGAGACCATGCTCAGTTACGGCATCAAACCGACGGGCTTCGACATCTATACCAACACCACCTACGACAATACCGAATTTCTGCTCAACTGCGTGGATTATCTCTGTGGAAATGAAGACCTTATGAATTTGAGAGCCAAAGTGTTCCAAATCGGGCTGCTGGATCAGGAGAAAATCAACAACAAATCCATCCGGCAAAGATACCAAGTCATCAACATTATCGTTCCGCTACTGATCTTCGGACTCCTCGGCGGGCTGTTCGTATTCATCAACAACCGCCGTTTCAGCCATTTACGCAAACCGAATGAAATCTAATCCAATATGAAAAAAAGGAACATCATACTCATCGTCGTGTCCGCAGCTGTTCTGGTGGGCTGCATTCTCCTCATTCTCTGGAAGAACAACGTGTTTTCATCCAAAAAAGAATTTACGGAGAACCTGTTTGCCATTGAGGATTCCTCGAAAGTGACGCAGATTCTGCTGGCCGACATGCACGGCAACAATGTTCTGCTAAACCGAAAGAACGGTCAATGGCAATTGAATGACGGGACTCCGGTGATAGCGGAGAAGATAGAATCGCTGCTTTCCACCATGATGAATCTACGCATCGACCATCCCGCCTCACAAAAAAGCATTGACAACATCAACAAGATGATGGCAACGGCCGCAATCAAGGTGGAGGTACACGGCATCGCCCCCAAATTCACCCTGTTCAAACACGGCTTCTTTGAAAAAGACAGGATTATCAAAACCTACTATATGGGGCCGGCCACGCAGGACAATATGGGGAATTACGCCATCTTGGAAGGGATGGAAGAGATTCCGTGCGTGGTTTGCCTGCCCGGATTCCGCGGATTCGCCACGCCTCGCTACTCCGTCTTCCGCGAAGACTGGATCAGTCATACCCTGTTCGCCACAAAACTCACTCGTATTCAAGAAGTTACAATCACCGACTTTGACAAACCCGAAGACTCCTTCCAAGTTGAAAAGTCCGGCGCACGCTTCTTTAAATTATATGATTTCCAAAAGAATATCGTCAGCCAATACGACACCTCCAAACTGCTGGATTTCCTGTCACAATTCAGGAACATCAACTACGAATCCATTCCCGATGGCCAGACACAAAGCGAAATCGACTCGATAATGCAGCAGAAACCGTTCAAAATCATTGAATTAGAAGATACCGACGGAAAGAAGACCAAATTGACGCTTTTCCGTATGCCTGACCCCTACGACTATGTAGATGGGGAAGGGAACCACGTGGACAAGATAGAGTTCCTATACAACAAGGACAAGGCCTACGCGATGCTCAACGACAACAAAACGGTTCTTTATAAAATCCAATACTATCATTTCGACCGAATTTTGCAGCCGATGAGTTTCTTTTTAAGCATGAGACAAAGTCAGGACTCGCATTTGAAATAATTGTAAATTATGAATTCTGAGATTAAAATAAGATTGATGACGGTGGCCGACTACGAACCGGTTTACCAATTGTGGCATACCACGAAGGGGATGGCTTTGCGCAGTCACGACGATTCCGAAGAGGGCATCGCCAAGTTTTTGGAGAAGAATCCCGACTCGAACTATGTGGCGGAGATGAACGGGGAAATCGTGGGTGTCATCCTTTGCGGGATGGACGGCCGCCGCGCCTACATCTACCACACCACAGTAAAGGAATCCCTGCGCCGACAAGGCATCGGCAAACAGCTGCTGAACGCCGTCTATGGAGCGATTGAGCGCGCCGGCATCCACAAAAGCGGACTTTTGGTGATGAAAGACAACGAAATCGGCAACGAATTCTGGCGCCACCAAGGCTGGGACGAGCGCAACGACGTAACTTACTATAGCAAGCCGACGAAATAGCTATAGCTCCGGAATCAATTCGCCGACAAGACAAACCAATTTTTCACCCGCCGCGGCGGCGGCTTTCAAAACAGCCTCATGCGTGGGGTGGTCGTGCGAACCGATGATAGCCAAATC
>ONXT01000191.1 GCA_900321845.1 uncultured Bacteroidales bacterium
TGAGAGCGCGTACCCCTGGCACGCTTGGATTCATGAGGCATTGTGCGACCCCACATTGCATGCGGGGTTATGGAGAATTGCTCCCTCCGGGAGCATACGAGCGCGGACCGATACAATCTTAGCACAAACAGCAAGCATTACCGCAAAACTATTTGCAAAAATTTTGCAAAAATAGTGAATAATCTGTAAAAATCGGAATTATTTCTTTGCCTTTTGTAAAAAAATCAAAGCAATGTAGAAGATTCAGTGATTATGAATACGACAAGATCAAAGGGGAATGATTCCGTTACTTTTAACCAACCCTACTCCTTGAACTCGGAATCGGCTATCGTGACGTTTTTTTGATGGCCGGAAAAATTGATGACGGTGACATCGCCGTTCTTTTCCGTAATTTTAACTTTGGTGGCAAGGTAGGTCGTCGGGTTCAGGAACACCTCGATTTTGGAGTACATATCCTGCATCTTCTTCACTTTCGGCTTCATCACCACGACAATATCCGATTTCTGGTAGTACTCGACTGAAAAATCGCTGCTGGAAACCAGTCCGTCGCCACCGACCGTGCGCGCCAAAAGCCCACCCAACTCGCCGATGGCCTTGTTCTTCATGGAACCCTTCGCATTTTTGAAAAATGCACCCTTGTCGTTCAGAATGATGGAATAGGCGGTTGGAGAGGTGTAGGACCAAAGCAGGTGACTCGGTTTTTTATACGACATTTTGCCGGAACTGGTCACCTTGCTGGTGAAGACCTTGGAGGTTTTTTCCTGGGTGAAATTCACTTTCAAGGTCTTCAACTGGGAGGATGCGGAGGTTATTTTCTTCGTCATCGCGGTCTTGCTATCTCCGGTTAACAATTGATAACCAGCTGGTTGTGCATTGATTGAAAATGAAAGTGCACAAACAATTGCGATAAAGACAAATACTTTTTTCATACCTTCAATATTTCGTCAAGCATAAACGAAGCGTGTGCCGGATTATTGTTTTTTCAACGTGATGCGCATGGTGGTGCCTTTGCCGACGGCAGAGGATTTCACGAAGAGTTTTCCCTTATGATACTCCTTGATAATGCGCTGAGCCAGCGTCAAGCCCAAGCCCCACCCGCGTTTTTTGGAGGTATAGCCGGGTTTGAAAATGGTTTTCTGCTTCTTGGGCGGGATGCCTTTGCCCGTGTCGGTAATGTCGATATGCACCAGTTTGGCCCCCTCGATAATCTCAATCGTGATTTTTCCGCTGCCCTCCATCGCATCCACGGCATTCTTGCAAAGGTTCTCGACCACCCATTCAAAAAGGTAGCGGTTGATGGGAAGGATTATCGGATTGTACTTTGTATCAGCGAATTCAATGGTCACTGTGCGGGAGATGCGCGTGCGCAGATAGGTGGTGAAATCGCGAATGACCTCCACCAGATTTTCGGGTGCCAACTCGGGAACGGAGCCGATTTTGGAAAAACGCTGCGCAATCGTGTCAAGGCGCGTTACATCCTTGTTGATTTCATCCACGATGCTGGCGTCCACATTGCTGGCACGCAGAATCTCCGTCCACGCCATCAGCGAAGAGATGGGCGTCCCCAACTGGTGCGCCGTCTCTTTCGACATGCCCACCCACACGCGATTCTGCTCCGAACGACGCGCAAAACTGAAGAGCAGGTAGGCGACAATGATGAAGACAAGAATTATAACAAACTGAATATAAGGAAAATAGCGAAGTCTCGTAAGCACAGGCGACTCCTCGTAAAAGACGTAGCACTTGCCATGGTCGGGAAGCATGATGTCGATAGGGTCGTTCTGGCTTCGCATTTTATCAATCAGGTTGGCGAGCTTTTCCGGGGAATCAAATTCCACCGCGTCCAAGTTTCCCGAAACCACGACCTTGGTTTTCGTCTCATCCGTAATGATTACCGGAATGGATGCCGCATTGATGACCACTTCTTTAAAGAAAGACTCCTGCAGTTGATTCAAATTCACGCGCAAGTCGGTGTAGATTTTGGATTCCTTGTAGTACATGGTCACATAATTGTTCCTGTCGTAACGCAAATCCATTTTTGTATATCCGTCGATGTCGGGAATCTGAGAGACATTCTTACAGTCAGGAGGCAGCTCTATATTGATGAAATTGTCGATTTCACCGGTGCGCGAAGTGAGAATCAACGGAATAGTCTTGTTGTTCTGCAACATATCCACGTAAAAAGTGAGGTCCTCGTCAAGGTCGGCTTCGTAAAGTTTCCTCAGGACTTTGGCGAGTTGGGTGGCACGCTTGGCCTCCTCAATTTTGATTTCGTCGAAAAATTCGGTGGTGGAATTGACCAGCTCCGCCTTGTGTTTCACGGCTTCGGCCCAAAGCGTAACCTTCGTGCGCTCCTCACGGGCAATATCCTTCAACAAAAGATTCGAATAGTAAAGGATCGCGACGAAGGCGATGACCGCCGACACAAACAACCAAAATTTCCAACGCTTTTTCTGGGTGTAAAGATTCATAGCAAGTTTAACGGAATGAGCTTGAATTTATTGTTAAGGATGACCGTGCAATGATTTCCGCCTCAGCTCACCGCTCACAATTCACAAAACGGTTGCACCATTTTCCAGAGATAATCAAGATAATTCAGAATTATCCCCCTTTAATCTTGTAGTATTCATAATCACTGAATCTTCTACATTGCTTTGATTTTTTTTACAAAAGGCAAAGAAATAATTCCGATTTTCACAAATTATTCACTATTTTTGCAAATAGTTTTGCGGTAATGCTTGCTGCCTATGCAATGTTTTTATCTGTCCACACTTATATGCTCCCTCTGGGAGCAATTCGGAAATTCCCCCCTTTAATCTTGTAGTATTCATAATCACGGGCCGCTTTTCTTTACAAGAGGTAAAGGATGATTCCGAAAAAATGAGAA
>ONXT01000133.1 GCA_900321845.1 uncultured Bacteroidales bacterium
CCGACGAGCCCGAATTAGTGCGCCAGGCCATGCAGCAGTTCGACGAGGTGTGGATGGGACTGCATTGCAAGAAATGCTTGCGGCGGAAGTACTGCGGGGACCCGATAGCGTGATTGTTCCGCTATGCCATACTCTTGCACACCGGCATGTTATTTTTGCCGCCGTGTCTGCTAATAGCAAATTTCTATATGACAAGCCGGCAAACACTATTTTTGCAAAAAAATCAAGAGTATGACAATCGAAAAGAACCAACGCGCCCTGGCCCAATTGTCCGCCATATACCGGCCCGGCACGCTCAACCTCATCGGCGGACGCCCCGGGATGGGCAAGACCACTATGGCTTTCCATCTTGCGACGGAAGCGCATCTGCCCACCGCCTATTTCTCCCTCGAAATGAAACGCGACCAGCTGCTGCTGCGCCACTCCACCTGCCAATGTCCAAAATGGATTCACATTGACGACACGGCAACATTGACGGTGGATTCTATCCGGGAGAAAGTGCGCCAACTGCGCGAGACATACGACATCCGCTGGGTAATCATCGACTACCTGCAACTGATCTCCTCGTCGCAACCATCCCCGAACCGCGAGGACGAGATCGTCAATATCATCAAAGAGTTGAAAAAAATGGCCGGAGAACTCCATGTGGCGGTCATCGTACTCACGCAGTTGATGCGCTCGGTATTGATGCACGACGACTACCGTCCCACCCTGCACGACGTGCACGATTGGGAGCGTATCGGAGAATGGGTGGATGACGTGCGCCTGCTCCACTGCGACGAATACTACCATATTGTCGGCGGCAAACGGGACCTGATGGAGGTGCTCGCCACCGAGTGCAGCCAAGACAGCCTCCCCGACTTACAGTTGAGTTGTCTGATGTGGGACATTTCGAGTAATATGAAAGACAACATACAGGAAATATCGAACACGGACACGCTCCGCAAAATGCTTGCTGCCACCGAAAAGGAAATCCTGCGCATGGCCAAGCCGTTCGATGGTAATTTGGACTGGGACTCGCGCACGGAGGAACTGCTTGACCGGCTGTTGGACGAGCGCGCCTGCATCCTCAACCGGATGTTCGCGTTGCACTGCACCGAGGCCGAAGTGCGCCGCTTTGAGCATGTGAACGAGGCGTTGCTGAAGATGACGAACCGCTTTTACGAAGAACAGCAACAGCTTCAGAATCAGTTGGATCTGCTTCCCAACACGGGCGAGCACAGCGCGAACCGTTTCCACTTGAGAGGGGAAATCAACTACTGTCACGACTATGAAGACCCGAAGCTCTTTCCGATGGAGGAGGATGCGTTCTACGGTTCGCACTGGAACGCGATGCTGTGGGCAGTGTCATCACTTTCGCAGATGGACGCGCACACGATCCACAACGGCGACTCCAACAAGCTCGACGACGGCCAGACCTGGGCAGTGGGGCCATTGCGCATTCCACAATTTGAGCACATCTGCATCTGCTACCTCGTCCACGCCCTCTGCACTCACCTGCACTACAGCATCCCCGACCTCCTGCGCATGACCACCTACTGGTGCGAGCGCTCTATGTGGGAGTGCTCGGAAGCGGAGATATGACAGGTGGGTGAATCATATTCAATAATTTTTTATTTTTGCCCGTTGATAAAGAATATCATCCACGCCTAAACCGAAACGCCCCCGCACACACCAACAGGATTTCACACCACATCCCTCATCATGGTTTTCAGCTCGCCGTTTTTTCTGTTCCTCTTCCTCCCTATCACACTGATAATCTATTGGTTGATGCCTTACAAAGTCAAGAATTACATTCTGCTGATCGCAAGTTTGTTTTTCTATTCGTGGGGCGAGCCGAGATTCACGCTGGTGGTAGTCGCCTCGGTGCTGATCGACTATTTCATCGCGAAAAAGCTGCCGCGAAGTGCGGAAAAGTCAAAAAAACGATGGCTCGCCCTCTCCATTTTCATCAATGTGGGCATTTTGCTCTATGTTAAATATGCGAATTTCTTTGTTGAAAACCTGCAAGAATTGTACGCGCTTTTCGGATGGAAGCCGTTTACATGGGCGAAGGTGGCACTGCCTGTCGGGATTTCCTTCATCACCTTCCAGAAGATCTCCTACATGGTGGATGTCTATCGCGGAACAACCGCACCACAGCGCAAGTTCACCGACCTGCTGCTGTACATTCTGATGTTTCCGCAGCTGATTGCCGGTCCGATTGTGCGCTACAAGGATATTGCTGCGCAACTCACTGACCGACAGCACGATGACACTTACGCGCGGCGGACAAACGGCTTCGCGCGATTCATGGTCGGCTTAGCGAAGAAAGGGCTGATTGCCAACGTGCTGGCAGAGCAGGTGGATGCCATTTTCGCAGTCTCGCCCCACTTCTTCTCCACTGGCACCGCTTGGATGGGCATTCTCGCCTACACCTTTCAAATCTACTTCGACTTCTCCGGCTACTCCGACATGGCATTAGGGCTGGGACAGATGCTGGGGTTCAAATTCCCAGAAAACTTCAACTTCCCTTATATCTCGCAGAGTATCACGGAGTTCTGGCGGCGCTGGCACATCACGTTAGGCGCGTGGATGAAAGACTACCTCTACATCCCGCTCGGTGGCAATCGCGTGCCCGTTCCCAAAATGTACCTCAACTTAGCCATCGTCTTTTTCGTTTCCGGCTTTTGGCACGGAGCCGCATGGACCTTCATCTTCTGGGGGCTTTTCCACGGTTTTTTCCTCATTTTGGATAAAATGTTCATGTTAAAAGTGCTCAAAAAGATGGGGAAACTGCCCTCCACATTGTTAACTTTCCTCGTGGTTGCCGTCGGTTGGGTGTTTTTCCGCGCCGACAACATCGGCTACGGATTCCGATATTTGAAGAAAATGTTCTCGTTCGACTTCCGCATCGACGAGTTCTACTTCGACAGCCGCTTCCTCTGCATCTTCTTCATCGCCCTCTTCTGCTCCTTCATCGGCTACTTTAGTAAAATAGAAAACATTCAGTATCAGTTATTTACAAATAAACCAAGTCCTAAAATTCTATATTTCGGCTTTGCCGTTTCAGTCGTGCTCTACCTTCTTTGCGGCGGCGCACTCTTGGGCGGCGGCCTCAACCCCTTCATCTATTTCAGATTTTAAATTATGAATAAAAACGACAGGTTTCCGGCATTTCCCCTTTGGATTTCAACCATCCTGCTGATGGTTTTGCCCCTGATTTTGTCGTTTTTCCCTTCGATTTCGGGGGATGAACTCAATGGGGTAAGCGAGGACTCCTTGCCTGAAATCAGCTTTGCAAACTATCTGAACGGCTCGCTTCAAGCCAACGCCGATGAGCAGGTCCGTAGGGAAATCGGCTTGGGCAATTACTGGATTCGCACTTACAACGAACTGAATTACAGACTATTCCGCTACACCAATGCCGAAAAGGTGGTACTGGGAAAAGAGGACTGCTTTTACGAAGAGATGTACATCACCGAATACTTGGGGCGCAATTTCATCGGAGAGGATTTAGTGCGCGAAAAAGTCAAAGCGTTGAAGCAATTGCAAGATTTGTTAAAAACGCAATATGATGTGGAGTTGCTGTTGATTTTGGAGCCCGGCAAAGCAAGCATCTATCCAGAATTCATTCCCGCACGCTATCATCCTGAGAATAAAACAATTAGCAACTTCTCGGCTTTTATTTCCGCCTGCGATTCCTGCAAGGTGGACTATCTGGACCTCAATTCCTACTTCAAGCAGCTGAAACCGACTGCACCGCACAAACTCTACTCCAAGTATGGCGTGCATTGGAGCAGCTATGGGCTGTGGCTCGCCGCC
>ONXT01000121.1 GCA_900321845.1 uncultured Bacteroidales bacterium
CTGCACGACCTCAGCATTTCAACGGCCATTACGACGAAGATCTATTGGATGTACCAGTTCAAAAAGGGGGGATTGAAGGCTTTGCGTCATGTGATGACGCCGAATTTGAGTTTTACCTATACCCCGAATCTGAGCGGAAGCACTTACGGAGAGTATTTTAATACGATAGATGGGAAAATGGTCTCCTATTCCTATTTCGAACGTTCCATTTTCGGCGGAGTGAACCGCAGGGCGTCCGCCATTGCGAGATTCAGCCTTTCGAACAATCTCGAGATGAAGGTTCGCTCCAAAAAAGACACGATTACAGGCATGAAAAAAGTGGTTCTGTTGGAAAACGTGACTCTCTCGTTCAATTATGATTTCCTTGCCGATTCTATGCGCTGGTCGCCATTTACCATCTCGGGAAGAACCACCCTTTTTAAACAGATCTACATTACATTCAATGTAGGTTTTGATCCCTATTGCTATAATAGTCAGGGAATTAGAATCAACCGCACGGAGTTGAAAGAGAATCACCGACTGCTCCGATTCTCCAATTCAAACCTCAGCATCGGGCTGAACTGGACTTTGAACCAAGAGACTTTTAAAGGGAAAAAAGAGAACAAGAAAGCTCCAACCCAACAACAGCCAGAACTTTTTACCGAAAACACATTGGGAATGCCCACAAAGCGCCCGGATTTCACGAATCCTTGGTCTTTGACCATCAATTATACCTTTGCCTATAATGTGACCGACAATCCTTTCTATTACATGGGGCCCGCTCTGCTTGAAGCACGCGGAATTTCCGAAGATGATGCCATAAAACGGCATAATGGCAATATCATTCAAACCTTGAACGTTAGTGGTGATATTAATATTACGAAGAAGTGGAAAATCGGTTTTACCACCGGCTACGATTTTACGCAGAAGGATTTGTCCTATACCTCCTTGGATATTTATCGGGATTTGCATTGTTGGGAAATGCGTTTCAATTGGATCCCGTTTGGAACAAGAAAGGGTTGGAGTTTTACGATTAATGTGAAGGCGTCCGTGCTGCAGGATCTCAAATACAATATGAAACGAGACTTCCGCGAGAATTTCTGATGTGACTAAGTAGGACGATTGATGGTTTCTTGCTGATTATTAGCTAAATAGCGAATAGATTATTCCATAAGAAATACAAAAAACAAAAATATATCGTTTTCTACCCAAGATATTGAACCCATAATCCGTTTAGCAATATGTTCAAGCAAATGTCAGAGGAAGAGGTTAAGCAGCTGATTGCCGACTGTCTGGCTGAAAAGCGCAGGGCGCAGCATAAGCTCTTCAAGCAGTTTTACGGGACGGCATTTGCGGTGTGTATGCGGTATGCGAAAGGGGAGGAGGAGGCGCAGGATATGCTGAACGAAGGGTTCATCAAGGTTTTCGCCAACTTGCAAAAATTCCAGAACAAACCCGAAGGTTCTTTTGAGGGGTGGTTGAAACGGGTGGTCGTCAACGCAGCCATCGACTATCAACGTCGGTATAAGACCTTGGTGCAAATGACTGATTATGAGGATGTTTTGGAATCCGAGCTTCCCACTATCGCCCAAAATGACGCGATTGCCAAGATGTCGGCAGATGAAATCATCCTGCTGATTCAGAAGCTCCCCCCGATGACGCGTAGCGTCTTCAACCTTTATGTGTTTGAAGGCCTCCCTCACGCGGAGATTGCCAAAATCTTGGATATGAAGGAGGGCACTTCACATTGGCACCTCAATTTCGCCCGCGCCAAACTAAAGGAAATGCTGAGCAATAAATAGAAAACCATAAACAACGCAACGATTATACAAATGTCTGATAACGAACAATTTGACAAACTGATAAAGGAAAAGGTGGATGGAAAAAGCTATCCATACTCTGCTTCTTCTTGGCATAGTTTCAAGAGCAAAGCAGGTTTGAAATCCACCCTTTCAATTGTACACTCAGTTCTGATTGGAGCGGCGAGTGTGGCGGTAGTCGGTGTGGGATGCTATATGGGGTATAGGCATTTTCAATCGCAGCCAACCTCCGTCCTCCCCGATGCGCCAGTCGCAACTTCCACCGATTCTACGCTGATATCTGATGACCTTTGCCCGAATACTCCCGATGAAGTTACTACGGATTCTGTTGTCGAAGTTTCTCAACCCGTAATCACAATTTCTGATAAAAAAACATCCCCCGTTCGGCCAAATGCAGAAAAAAAATCCAATCCTACTACAGCTCCAGCTGATACAATTCAAACCGTCTCTGCCAAAAAACAGCCGATTCTCAGACAAAGACACAATCGTAGAATCCTTGAAATCAATACCGATACCATAAAAAGTAATGATTAGTTAATTGATATTCTTTAATTAATTGGTGGAAAAGTGCAGTCAAACGGCTGCACTTTTTTGTTTTGTTTCGAAACAGAAATTTTATTCACTTCGGATATTGTGCATTGTAAATTGTTTAGTACCTTTGCAGCCGCTTTTGAGTTGGTTGTTATGACAGATAAGTTTGCGTCCATCCGCCATTATAATAAACGCGAGGCATTGGTTGCCCAGCGGGAGGTCTTTGCCAACAAGGACTTGGAAAGA
>ONXT01000273.1 GCA_900321845.1 uncultured Bacteroidales bacterium
ATGGTGAAAACTTCACCTACTTTGTTGAGGCGGAGGAGTCGGCCGGCGATCTCGGCTTTATGGAGAAGAGCCGTTCCAATACGATTGAGCTGAAGCAACTCCCACAAACGTACATTCCCAACGCCTTTTGTCCGCGTGCCGGCGGTCAGAATTCGGTGTTCAAGCCCGTCAATTCCTACGTGACGATGGAGAATTACAATATGTGGATTTATTCCCGTGAAGGCACGCTCGTTTTCCATACTACCGACCCCAATCTCGGCTGGAACGGCGGCTACAATGGTGATCTCATGCCAACAGCTTGTTACGTGTATATAATATCCTATACCTATGGCACGGACGGTGAGTTTGAGGCGAGCGGAACGGTGACGCTGATCAGGTAGGTTTTATCCCTCCGAATTATCCACATCGAACAGCGACGGCTGTAGTCTTTTCAAGTGGAAACTTTTGCGGTGATAAGGCGAAAAACCATATTGAATCACCGCGTCCTGATGCTCCTTCGTGGGGTAGCCCATGTTCTTTTTCCATTGATACACAGGATATTCAGCATCTAATTTCATCATAAATTCATCGCGGTAGGTCTTCGCTAAAATGGAAGCTGCCGCAATGTTCAGATAGGTGGCGTCGCCTTTGATGACGCACTTGAAGGGGATGTCTGTTTGATTGTGGAAATGATTCCCGTCGATGAGCAGAAACTGCGGCTTGACGGCAAGCTGTTTGACGGCGCGGTTCATGGCGGTGAGCGACGCTTCCAGGATATTGAGCTTGTCAATCTCTTTTTCCGAAACGAAGGAAACCGCAAATGCGAGTGCATCTCTCTCGATAATGGTGCGCAACTCTTCCCGGGCTTTCTTGCTTAATTGCTTGGAATCATTGATCTGTTCATTCTGATAGTCAGCGGGAAAGATGACCGCCGCTGCCACTACGGGGCCTGCCAGACAACCGCGCCCGGCCTCGTCGCACCCGCACTCGATAATGCTTTTGTCTGATGAAAAATGCTGCTTCAACATAACGAAATGGGGTTTGCGGTCAGCTATCAGCTGTTTAAAACAACGGTGACGGCTTTGATTTTGCCGCCTACGGAGAGCATCGGGTTGAGTTTGGAGATGGATACGGTGACTTTTTCTATGGCGGGGAATCGCTCTTTCAGCGCATTGATGATGCGCAAAGCCATCGTTTCCAGTAGGTTGACGCGCTCTTTCATCAATTCCTTGATGATGCCATAAACAGACTGGTAGTTGATGGTTTGCGTCAAATCGTCTTTCGTGGCGGCCTCGTGGATGTCGCAAAGCAACTCCACGCTCACGGAAAAGCGGGTGCCGATGATTTTCTCTTCATCGAAGCAGCCGATGAAGCCGTAAAACTCCATGTCGGAGAGGATGATCTTACTTTTCATCTGATGCGGCGGCTTCGGCTCTTTGTTTGGCGCGTTTGCGTTCCAAATCGCTGAGGATGATTTTGCGCACGCGCAGCGATTTCGGGGTGACTTCCAGATACTCATCATTGGCGATGAACTCCATGTATTCTTCCAAGGAGAGTTTGATTGCCGGTGCGATGTGGATTTTCTCATCGGAGCCGGCGGCGCGCATATTGCTCAGTTTCTTGGCTTTGCAGACGTTTACCACCAAGTCGTCCTGACGGATATGCTCGCCGATGACCTGTCCCTCGTAAACCTCGTCGCCGGGTTCGATGAAGAAGGAGCCGCGGTCTTGCAGCTTGTCGATGGCATAAGGATAGGTTTGGCCGGTTTCCATCGCGATGAGGGCGCCGCAGTGGCGTCCCGGAATCTCACCCTTCCATGGTTGGAAATCAATGAAACGGTGGGAGAGGATGGCCTCGCCGTTTGTGGCGGTGAGCACTTGGTTCCTTAAACCGATGATACCGCGCGAAGGAATCATGAAGTTGAGGTGAACTCGGTCGCCAACGGTGTCGATGGAGGTTAAGTCGCCCTTTCTTCTTGATACATAGTCAATTACCTTGCTCGAAAATTCTTCTGGCACCAGTACGGTGAGTTGCTCGATAGGTTCGCATTTCTGTCCGTCAATCTCTTTGATGATTACTTGAGGTTGACCAACTTGGAGTTCGAAGCCTTCGCGGCGCATGGTCTCTATGAGGATGGAGAGGTGCAGGATGCCGCGGCCGAAAACGGTCAGACGGTCGGGGGAGTCGGTCTCTTGGATGCGGAGGGCGAGGTTCTTTTCCAATTCCTTGAAAAGACGCTCACGCAAATGTCTGGAAGTCACATACTTGCCTTCCCTGCCGAAGAATGGTGAGTTGTTGATGGTGAACAACATACTCATCGTGGGCTCGTCCACTTTGATGGGCGGGAGAGCTTCCGGATTTTCCGCGTCGGCAATGGTGTCGCCGATGTCGAAGTTGTCGAGACCGAGCACGGCGCAGATTTCGCCCGGATAGATGGTCTGTTTCATCTTCTCCTTGCCAAGTCCTTCAAACACGTAGAGTTCCTTGATTTTAGATGGGATGCGGGTGCCGTCGCGTTTCACTAATGTCACGTTCTGCCCCCAATCCAAAGTGCCACGGTGCAGTTTGCCGATGGCGATACGCCCCACGTAGGAGGAGTAGTCCAATGAGGAGATCATAAGTTGCAGATTGCCCTCTTCCACCTTTGGGTCGGGGATGTACTTGATGATCTGTTCAAGCAGATAGCTGACATCGTTGGTGGGCGTTTTCCAGTCGGGACCCATCCAGCCCTGTTTGGCGGAACCATAGACGGTGGGAAAATCCAGCTGGTCGTCGTTGGCCCCG
>ONXT01000122.1 GCA_900321845.1 uncultured Bacteroidales bacterium
ATGGAAAGCACATTGTCAAGGGAACACTGAAAATCACCCCTGAACAGATTTCGGAAATCATCAACCATTACGTTCCCAATGAAGTGAAGCGCCCCGTCAATTATTACAATATGATGGGCTACCAGAATATTGTAATTACCGGTGAGATTTTGGACAGTGCCACCACTGCACCCGTTGAAGGGGCGGTGATTCGCGGCTGGAACGAGGACTGGTCGGTGGGGATGAACACATACAGCGACGAGAACGGGCATTTCACACTTTACTGCAATGCCCCCTGCACCCATTTCGAGATTTCCGCTCCGCAAAAGTCCAAAGTTAAATTCAACCGCCATCTCTCCTATTTGAATCAACAAGGAGTAGAATCCAATGTCAACAATTTGAAAGACAATAAATTGGAATATCATCATATCTCTTATCATCCCTTTTTAAAGGAGAATCCGAGGAACATCTTTGACTTCGACAGCCAACGCTTTTCGAATGCCGATTATACCGCTAATTTAGGCACAATTATATTATCACAAATCAAAAAATAACTTTTTATGAAAAAAACAATCACAATTATTGCAGTTGCGGCCGTTTGCATGATGGGCTGCTCCCAAAAAAGCACCAATCCGTTTATGGAAGAATGGAACACCCCGTACAATGTTCCTCCATTCGACAAGATTAAAACCGAGCATTACGTTCCTGCCTTCGAAGAGGGAATGAAGCAGCAGGCCAAGAATGTGGAGACCATTGCCAACAATACTGAAGAACCCACCTTCGACAATACGATTCTGGCGTTGGAAAACAGCGGTGAACTGCTTGAGAAGGTCAGCGGTGTATTCTTCAACCTGACAGAATGCTGCAACAGTCCGGAGATGGAGGAAATTGCAAACGAGATGATGCCCAAGCTGTCACAACATTCCGACAACATCTATCTGAATGAGAAACTTTTCAAAAGAGTGAAAGCGGTCTATGACAAGCAGAACTCAATGGAGCTGACCCCCGAACAGGCTCGTTTGTTGGAGGTCACCTACAAGAATTTCGTTCGTGGCGGCGCCAATATTCCCGCCGACCAGCAGAAACGCTTCCGTGAAATCAACGAAAGGCTGTCGGTTCTCACACTGAATTTCGGCAACAACGTTTTGAAAGCGACCAACGATTACAAATTAGTCGTTGACAATGTAGAGGATTTGAAAGGGATGCCGCAAAGTCAATTGGATGCCGCGTTGGAAATGGGCAACGCCGATCCGAGTACGAAGGGCAAGTACGTGTTTACGGTGCAGGTGCCCAGCATGGAGCCCTTCCTGATGAACTGCGAAAATCGCGAACTGCGCAAAGAGTTGTGGACTGCCTACTCAACCCGTTGTACTTCAGGGGCTTCCGACAACACAAAAGTGATTGACGAAATTGTAAATCTCCGTCTGGAGCGTGCCAAGATGTTCGGTTTCCCTTCCCATGCCGCCTATGTTCTGGACGATTGCATGGCTAAAACGCCTGAGGCAGCCGACAGTTTACTGATGCAAGTTTGGCGTCCCGCATTGGCCAAAGCCAAGGAAGAAGCCGCACTCTACCAGAAGATGATGAATGAGGACGGCATTCAAGGCCAATTGCAGCCATACGACTGGCGTTACTACAGCGAGAAATTGCGCAAAGCCCAATACGACCTCGACGATGATGTGATTCGTCCCTATTTCTCCTTGGACAATGTAAGAAACGGTGTGTTCCTTTGCTGTGAAAAATTGTATGGCATCACTTTCCGTGAAAACAAGGAGATTCCGACCTACGACAAGGACGCCATCCCTTACGAAGTGGTGGAAAACGGTCAGGTCATCGCCGTCATTTACATGGATTTCTTCCCGCGTGAAAGTAAACGCAGCGGTGCTTGGATGACCAATTTCCGCGAACAGGAAGTGAAGAACGGCAAAAACATAATCCCAGTTATCTCATTGGTTTTCAACTTCACTAAACCCACCAAGGATACTCCCTCCCTGCTCAACTTCGACGAGACTTCCACCTTCTTCCACGAATTCGGACATGGTCTGCACAGCGTCTTCTCCAAGTGCCAGTTCCGCTCGATTTCCGGCACCAACGTTCCTCGCGATTTCGTGGAACTGCCCTCGCAATTCTTCGAACATTGGGCCAGCGACCCCGAAGTGATGCGTATGTACGCCAAACATTACCAGAGCGGCGAAGTAATCCCCGACTCCCTGATCAACAAAATTGAAGCTGCTGCCACCTACGGACAGGGCTTTATCAACACCGAACTGCTGGCCGCCGCCTTCCTTGATTTGGATTATTACAGCATTACCGAACCCACGCCCATCAAACTGCCCGATTTTGAAGACCAAGCCATGGCAAAAATCGGTCTGATTCCCGAAATCATCTCCCGCTATAAAAGCACTTATTTCCAACATGTTTTCACAACTGGCTATGATGCAGGTTATTATAGCTACACTTGGGCGGCAGTTCTCGACAATGACGCTTTCGAGCCCTTCAAGGAAAAGGGGATTTTCAACAAGGAAATCGCTACGTCGTTCAGGACCAACATTCTGGAAAAAGGCAATACGGAAGATCCGATGGTGCTCTACAAACGCTATCGTGGTGCCGCTCCTTCCATTGAACCCTTGCTGAAAAACAGAGGCCTGAAATAGTTAGGAACCGGGAAATCAGGATAGATTATGTTTAATTGATAATAAAATTCAACTGAAACAATTAGAAAATAAAGTCGCCATTGTTACTGGCGGAACGCGTGGAATCGGGCGTGCCATTGTGGAGAAATTCGCAGCGGAAGGTGCCAAAATCATCTTGACTGGAACATCGCACATCTCAGACGAGCTTTCGCAGAAGTTGGATGAAATGGGGGCTGAATATCAATTTGTCAAGGCGAATGCCGCCTCAATGGAGGATGCGGAAGCAGTGGTTAAAACCTGCATCGACAAGTTCGGTCGCATTGACATCCTTGTCAATAATGCCGGAATCACCCGCGACACGTTGCTGATGCGCATGAGCGAAAGCGACTGGGATGATGTGATTGCCACGAACTTGAAATCGGTGTTCAATTATACGCGTGCGGTGCAGCAGTTGATGTTGCGGCAGCGTTCCGGCGCCATCGTCAACATGAGCTCCATCGCCGGCGTGATGGGCAATGCGGGGCAGACCAACTACGCCGCTTCCAAGGCGGGCATCATCGGTTTCACCAAGTCCATCGCAAGAGAAATCGGCAGCCGCAAGGTGCGTTGCAACGCCATTGCGCCCGGACTGATTGAAACGGACATGACCAAGGACCTGCCAGATGAAATCAAGGAGGGCATGTTGCGCGGGGTTCCGTTGCGCCGCATGGGCAAGGCGGAGGAAATTGCGAATGTCGCACTCTTCCTCGCCTCC
>ONXT01000190.1 GCA_900321845.1 uncultured Bacteroidales bacterium
GCACATACGTATGCAGTGCATTCATATCTGGGCTGGAATAGGGATGAACGTGAGATGAACCATGCACCAACGGTGCAGACAACGGTGACTGTCAGCAGAAAAAATTTGTTTTTCCACAGGATATTCAGCAAAAAGAAGTCCGCTGATTTTGGATTTCCGTTTTTCATAAGGATGCTAAATTTTGTACGATGATTTCGCCCGCATTGCCATTCCCGTAGAGATGGACTGAGAAGTCGTTCTTTTTTACGGCCATTTCATCCGCGGCTTCCAGAATCGTTTCGGTATTCGCACCTGCGAGGATGTTGAAACCATTCGTTATTAGTTCAATCCATTCGGTTTCGTCACGAAGTGTAACGCAATTTTTCCTGAAAAAGTATGCTTCTTTCTGAAGTCCGCCGCTGTCGGTGAGGACAAACTGGCAGTTCTTGAGCAGATAAACCATCTCCAGATAGCCGACGGGGTTGATGAAGTGGATTTTGGTATGGGTGAAATCGTAGTGGATGTCGGACAATTTGGCTTTCGTTCGAGGATGCAGCGGAAGTACCACGGGATATTTCTCTGAGATTTTTTCCAAAGCGGTGAAAATCGCCTGAAGCCGATTCGGGTCGTCTGTGTTTTCGGCGCGATGCGCGGTGCAGAGCGCGAAATGTGCAGGAATGTTGAAGTCGGGTTTCTTGGCTTTCGTTGCGTAAAACAGGGCGGCATCCTGCATGACATCCCCATTCTCGATGATTCTGCAGTCGATGTTGTCAAACCCTTCGCGTTCGAGGTTGCGGATGGCCGTGTCGGTGGGGCAGAACAGCAAATCGGAAATCCGATCCGTGAGGATGCGGTTGATTTCTTCCGGCATGTCCATGTTGAAGGAGCGCAGTCCCGCCTCCACGTGCGCCACCTTGATGTGCAGCTTCTTCGCGGCAAGGGCACCGGCCAGCGTAGAGTTGGTGTCCCCATAAACCAGCACGAGGTCGGGTTTTTCTTGTAATAGCACCTCCTCAATCTTCTCCAGCATCCTTCCCGTCATCGCCCCGTGCGACAAACTGCTGATATTCAAGTTGTAATGTGGCTTGGGAATCGCCATTTCGGTGAAAAATACCTCCGACATGTTCGCATCGAAATGCTGGCCGGTATGAACGATGATTTCGCGCATCCTTCCATCGGTGGCAATGGCGCGGCTGACTACAGCTGCCTTGACGAATTGAGGACGGGCACCTACGATGGTGATGATTTTCTTCATTGATTTTCTGTTTTCCTATTTCACAAAAGGGATCTTGAATATCCCGATTTCAACGCCCTGGTTCTTGTTCTGGACAAAAAAGGTACCGTCTTTGCTGTGGCTGTTCGGCCTTGAATCGTGGTTGTGCCCGCCGATGACGAGGTCCACGAAAGGCAGGTCGGCGATGCTTCCGTCCAACTCTTCGGGATGGCTTCCGGTTTCCGTGCGCCAACCCAGATGCGACAGACAAATCACCAAGTCGCATTTCTTCTGTTTCTTCAGTTTGGCGGACAGCTTCCTCGCAACCTCAACCGGATTCTGATAGTGCATCCCCGGTTTGTCGAAAATTTCGGAGTGTGCGGTAAGTCCTTGTAAATCAACGAGTAAACCGAAAATGCCGATGCGCAGTCCCATCGTGTCCAAGATTACGTAGGGTGGTACGTTTTTCTTGCTTAATGCAAATCCTTTGTCAAATTTGTAATTGGCCAGAACAATAGGGAAGTCGGCTAACGGGATAATCGAGTCGGCAAGGAATTCGGCTCCCAAGTCGAACTCGTGGTTGCCGAGCGTGGCCGCGGCATAGCCCATTCTGTTCATCAGCTCGACATCGGTTCTTCCCTTGAAAACGCAGTAGTAGGAACTTCCCTGCGTGAAGTCGCCGGCATCCAGCAGCAGCACGTTGTCATACCTTGCCCTGACCTGCTCAATCGCTCCCATACGCCTTTTCGCCCCGCCTTTGTCATCGCTTTTCTTTGGCTCCACCTGACTATGCACATCGTCGGTGTGCAGAATCACGAGCGTGTCAACGGTTTGCCCGCAGGCATAATAACCGCAGATTAATAAGCTAACGAAGATGAATAAAAGCTTTTTCATGGTGCTACCCAATCTTTTCCACAAGGGTTTTTACCAGTTCATCGATGGAGATGCGGTGTTGTTCCATGGTGTCGCGTTCGCGGATGGTTACGGTGCCGTCCGCCAATGTCTGGTTGTCAACGGTTACGCAATACGGAGTGCCGATGGCGTCCTGACGGCGGTAGCGGCGTCCGATGGCGTCCTTCTCGTCGTATTGGCAGAGGAAGTGTTTCTTGAGTTTGTCCATGATTTCGCGGGCTTTTTCGGGCATCCCGTCCTTCTTGACAAGCGGAAGCACGGCCACTTTGATGGGGGCAAGCATGGAGGGCAGGCGCAGTACCACGCGGGTGCTGCCGTCTTCCAAAGTCTCCTCGTTGTAAGCATAACTGAAAACGGCGAGGAACATGCGATCGACCCCAATGGAGGTCTCAACCACGTAAGGAACGTAGCTTTCGTTCGTTTCGGGGTCGAAATAGCGTAGTTTCTTGCCGGAGAACTCCTCGTGGCGACTGAGGTCGTAGTTGGTACGGGAGTGGATGCCTTCCAATTCCTTGAATCCGAAGGGGAACTTGAACTCGATGTCGGTGGCGGC
>ONXT01000049.1 GCA_900321845.1 uncultured Bacteroidales bacterium
TCGCTATTATATGGTGAAAAAGAGAAGACCGGTGCCAAAATCCGCGTTTCCCTGTTGCGGGAATTGGATGAAGAAAGCCGTTTGTGGGATGTCTTGGTGGATCCCGCCCGTAAAATCCGTATCGGGAACAAGCTTTATTTCGGCGAAAACAACGATTTGGTTGCCGAGGTGATCGACAATACCACCTCTCGCGGGCGTACCATCCGTTTCCTTTATGATGATAACGACCATGACGCCTTCCGCGCCAAGCTTTGTCAGCTCGGTTCCATGCCGATTCCGGAGGATATTCAGCGGTTGCGCGACATTGTTCCCGAAGACGAGCAGGACTACCAGACCATCTATGCCAAGAACCTGGGCGGCGTTGCTGCACCGAGTGCGGGCTTCCATTTAAGCCGCGAACTTTTGAAACGGCTGGAAATCAAGGGCGTGGAGTTTGCCGAACTGACCTTGCACGCAGGACTTGGCAACTTCCGCGATATTGATGTGGAGGATTTGACCAAGCACAAAACCGATTCAGAGGCGATGATCATCACAGAGGAGTGCGCCAAGATCATCAACGACGCCAAGGATGCCGGCCACAAGGTTTGTGCCATCGGTACCACCTCCATGAAGGCATTGGAGTCGTCCACCTATCCCAACGGGCATGTAAAACCCTTCAATGGATGGACCAACAAGTTCATCTTCCCGCCTCACAATTTCATGATCGCCCACTCAATGGTCACCAACTTCCATCAGTCGCAAAGTCCGATGCTGATGATGGCGGCGGCTTTCGGTGGTTATGAGTTCGTGATGCACGCCTATAAGGTGGCTGTGGAAGAGAAGTACCGCTTCCTTACATTCGGGGACGCGATGCTGATACTGTAAAAATAAGTGAATTGTGCTTAGTGAACCGCAACTGAAATCACGTGTTTTCAGTTCGCAGTTCACTAAGTTCTTTTTAAAGTGCTCCTTTCAGGACAGCCATTTTTGCAATCATCGTTTTTGAGTATCATATAATAATGTTATAATCATCACATCAACAATATGGAAATAGTATTTGTCATCTTGGCCGCAATCGTCTGCATTCTTTTAATTTTGGTTCTTGTAAAATTGTCTGGTAGGAAAGCGGATGGAGGCGATGCGCACCTCGCTGAGGAGTTGGCTGCGGAGAAGGCCAAAACCGACTTGCAAGCGCAGGCCATCCAGCGGTTGCAGGCGGAAAAAAACGATTTGCAGGAGAAAATGGATGGCAGGAATGCCGATTTGGCAGCGGCGAGGACGCTCAATTCGGAGTTGGAACGACAGCTTGCCAGTCAGAAAGAGGAGTTCGCGAAGATGAACGAAAAGCTGAAGGCCGAGTTCCAGAATATCGCCACTATGGTCACTGCGGCGAGCACGAAGGAGCTATCCAGGGCCAACACGGAGAAGTTGGAGGGCATCTTGAACCCGTTTGCCGAGAAGTTGAACGACTTGAAAAGGCAGGTGAGCGATGCTTACGACAAGGAGAGCCGCGACAAGGCCGGTCTGCGTGAGGAAATCAAGCAGCTGATGGAGCTGAACAAGCAGATGAGCGAGGATGCTGTGGACCTTACGCGTGCGCTGAAGGGTGACTCCAAGACACAAGGTAACTGGGGCGAACTCGTCCTTGAACGGGTGCTCGACCTCGCCGGTTTGGAGAAAGGCGTCGAGTACGACAGGGAAGTGGCGATAGAGAATGGCAAATACCGCCCCGACGTGGTGGTCCATCTTCCGGAGGACAAGCACATCATCGTAGATTCCAAGGTGTCGCTCACGGCATACGAGCGGATGGTCAATTCCGACGACCCGCAGGAATTCCAGCGGTTGCAGAAGGAACACGTCAATTCCATCAAAAAGCACATCGACGAGTTGAATGCGAAGAACTATCAGAACCTCAAGGCTTTCGACACGCCGAATTTCGTGTTGATGTTCATCCCCGTGGAATCCTCCTTCTCGGCGGCAGTCCAAATCGATCAGTCGTTGTATAATTACGCTTTGCAAAGGAATGTGGTGATGGTGACGCCCTCCACCTTGCTGGCTACGCTACGCACGGTTGCCAGCATTTGGCAGCACGAGAAGCAGAACCGCAACACATTGGAGATAGCGAGGATGAGCGGTAAATTGTACGACAAGCTTTGCGGCTTCCTCTCCGATATGGAGAAAATCGACAGGGCGTTGAAGTCGGCGCAGAGTTCCTACAACGATGCCGTCAGCAAATTGTCCACCGGCACGGGCAACGCCATCATTACGGCGGAGAAAATCAAGAAACTGGGGGCGAAAACCACCAAGTCAATCTCTTCTGATTATCTCTTGACGGAGGAGGGGGAGGATCTGGAGGCCTTGCCAGAAGCTAAAGAGGATGAAGCTTAGCGCGGGGGATTCCCATCCGCTCAACGGGGAAGTTCGCGCGTCTATTCTGTCTTGATACCGATGAAGTAGATGCTGCCGGTAGTGTTTTCTGTGATGATGTAGATGAACGGGCGATTGGCGTGAAAGACGGCGGTTGGTGTCGGGCGCGGGGCTGTAGAGGTGGTTCTCATCTCCACTACCGTTACGGCGGCGGCTTCGGTGCCCTTCTCATCCACCTCGATTTTGCATTTCTGGAGCACCCGCGAAATGTAGGCTCTTCTGTCGCTCAGGCGCGTGAAATCGGCGGCGGGCGAGAAAGCGTCTGTCATACCCAATTGTTTGAGAGTGCTGTTCAGCGTGATGGAGTATTCGCTGCTGAACTTGGGAAGTTTCAGATCCACCATGTATTTTGAGGTCGATTGCATTGCCTGTTGCCAGCTTTCCCCGTTGAGTGAGGCGAGCACGTCGGCGATGGTCTTTCCCTCCGCTGGCAGAAGCACTTCCATGCTGTAGCTTTCGTTCCCGTAGGGGAGGCGGACCATGGAGAAGATGTCGTTCTTGAAGTACCGCATCTTGTCATTGCGATGCATCATCTCCACCGTCTTCTTTTCTCCTCTATTTGTAGTGAAATCCTCGTTTCGGGTATCCTTCTTGTCGAACTCGTCGCACCACGATCCCTTGAAATAGATGGCGTTCATTGCATACAGGGAGGCATCGGGCGAGGTTTCGTCGAGGATGTGGCGGATCATGCCGTGCGTATGGTCGCTGGCCCATTTGTTGACGAGGCCGGCCACGTCAACGCTGGCGAAATCCATATTCTTGACCTCTGCCATGTATTGTTCGGTGGCGCTCTGCTTGAAAGCCTTCTTCAGTGGGTAGTTGTTGTTGGCGAGGATGGCGTTGGCAATTTCAATTTTAATGCTGGGATCTACCTTGGGTGCACCGGTGAGCATAAGGTGGAAGAAGTCGTTCATTGCGGTTTCGTTTGCAGAGGAGAAGCCGAGCGTAGCCGCCATCTGTTCGCGTGTCTGCCCGCTGGCGCCGTTGGAGAGCATCCCCAGCACGTAGGAGGCGCTGAGAGGGGAGAGCAGCACGTTGCCCTTCTCCGACTCCTCCACGGCGGCGGTCATCCTGAAAGCGTAGCTGTTGCCATCGATGACGAATTGCTGCTGTTCGGGCGTCAATTCAATGGGCTGCATGGGTTGTGCCTTGTCGATCGGTGTGGAGGGAAGCTCTTGTCCGTAGCTGATGCGGCTGCATGAAGATACCACACTGGTGAGAAGGATGAGCAGAGAAATAACGGTGAAATGATGTTTCATGGTGATGCGGTTTGAATTATCGAATGTTTAACGTTGAATGATTGGGAAAAGTATATTTTAAGGAGGTGAAATGGGGTGCATCAAAAGAAAAAAATGTATTTTTGCGCATTCATTACAATTATACCGTTATGTTACATAGTTTTACCAGAAATCACGATGATTTGTCCACCGATGCTGGATTCCAGTATGAATTCTTTTGCGATTGCTGCGGCAATGGTTTCAAATCCACATTCAAGCCCTCGTCCACCTATTCTGCTAAAAAACGTACCGAAGGGTTGGGAAGGGGCATTGGCATTCTCGGCAACTTGTTTGGCGGAAGGATAGGCAGCATCAGCGGTGCCCTCGAATCGGGTGCGAATGTACTTCAAGACAAGCTGGGCGACAAGAGTCCTCAATGGAGAAAAGAGCAGGAGCAGTCGTTTGACGAGGCGCAGGAGGAGGTCCGGCCGCATTTCATCAAATGTCCTTCTTGCAACAAATGGGTCTGCTCCGACTGTTGGAACGAGGACGAAGGATTGTGCATTGACTGCGCTCCCCGCGAGAGCACATACGTAGCGAAGGCGCGCAATGAGGCCATGCGTCGCAACATTGACGAGGCTGCGGAGAAAGCCACCGTGTGGCATGGAGAAATTGAGGAGCGGACGACCTTGTGCCCGCATTGCGGCAAGCCCGCTGGCAACGGCAATTTCTGCAACCATTGTGGACAGTCGCTGAGGATGCTCAAGTGTCCCAAGTGCGGTGCGACCTTGCAGCCGAACATGAAATTCTGTGGCGAGTGCGGTACGCCCGTCGGCGCGAAGAACGTATGCCCCAAGTGCGGAACCGAGAACGAGCCGGGAACCAAATTCTGCGGCGAGTGCGGAGCTAAATTGTAGCCATGGGAAACACGATGGAATTCGAATGTGTCGTTGGCGTCGGCGAACGTTCTTTCGGCGCCTGCGCCGCAATCACCCGCGAGGGGCTCGTCCTGCGCGAGGTGTCGGGGCAGCCTCTCATCATCAACTATGCCGAGTTGGCAGACTTCCGTCTCCTCGACTATCAGCTGGTGTTGCGTACACCACAAGGGGAGGTGCGTCTTTCAAAGATGGGGCGGGAGACGGAGCATTTCCACGAAAAGCTGTGGCAAGCTTACAACCAGCGCTGCGAAGAGTCGCTGTTTATTCAGTCCAAGCCATCCTTCGAGGGCGAGGGGCTCTGCTCTTACAACGAGCAGGGCGTTTCCTGTCAGGGCATTGCGAAGGTGTTGATGTACGACGATTGCCTTTGCATCTATCCTCACGACCAAAATGCACGGCGCATCCCGCTTTGCTTTTCAATGCCTCCCATAATGGGCGATTACCAGCTCTCTTTTCTTTTGGATACGGGCGATGAATACCGCATTTCCAAGTTGGGACATCACACGCAGGATGTCTTCGATGAGTTCTCTCGCCGTCGTGCCGAAATTGTCGGACGCTGGGAGGCCGCGCATCGGGAACTGGCTTCTTCGCTCCCTGCGCGTCTGGGCGATGCTGCCGTGCGCTACGATATGATGAAGGGAATGGCCGGTAGGGTTGTCGAGGGGATTTTCTCCCTCAACACCGACGGCTTCTGGTTCGCGCTTCTCCATGAGGGCAAGGCCGCCGTGGAGATGGTGACGGAGGAGCAGACTGCCACCTATCTCTATCACTATGAATTGGCGGATGATGTCTTCGAGCAGCGCCTTCGCCATGCCTTGGAAAGTGTGGCGCTCCACCGCGAGGTGATTTTCGCAGACCTCGCGCAGGCCCCGTTGTACCAGATGTCTGTGCAGAGGAACTATCATCTGCAATACCTTCGTGCACATCATGCAGGTCGCATCATCCACACGGCGGCCTGGGAAAAACAACTCCGCAATTTCTTCTCTTGCTGACCTCGGCAACCCGCTTCGGAGGGTGCAAAAAGGAGGTCCCTTTGAGGTGGCTGATGTGCCATCTAAGCTCCTGCTTTGCCTTCCGCTTTCCGGTTGTGTTGAAATCGTGTTAGTAAATAATTAGCTTTTCGGCCAATTATTCGCCTTGAAATACATATTTTTGCAGCGCTTTCGGTTTCGCAAGAATCAAAAGGGAACGCTGTGAAAATCAGTGGCTATACCCGTAGCTGTTAGTTCCGAGATGCGCCTTTCCAATGTGTCACTGTCCTTTCAGGGCGGGAAGACGGAAAGTGCGGGGACAAGCCAGAAGACCTGCCAAAGCACATATTTTCGTTGCTTTCGGGAATAAGGGCGGACGAAGCGACTTAGGTCGTGTAAACGCTCCCCCAAGCGCCTTTGATGACAAACCATAACCAATAACCATTAATGGACGAACTGTATATTCTTAAAAGAAATGGCAAACGAGAACTTTTCTCAGCCGAAAAAATCAAAAATGCCATATCAAGGGCATTCCTCTCTGTGAACAGCTTCGCAACGCAGGATGTGCTTGTCAATGTGATGGGGCGCTTGAAAATCCACAACGGCATCACCGTGGAGGAGATCCAGAACCAAGTTGAGACCGCCCTCATGGCCGAGCATTACTATGAAGTGGCTAAGGCTTACATCCTTTATCGCCAACACCACTACGAGGACCGCGAAGTGAAGGACAAGCTCGATTTCTTCATCAACTATTGCAATGCATCCAATGCCGCTACTGGCAGCAAGTACGACGCCAATGCCAATGTTGAGCGCAAGAATATCGCCACCCTCATCGGCGAACTCCCCAAGTCGAGCTTCATCCGCCTCAACAGGCGTATGCTCTGCGACAAAATCAAGGACATGTACGGCAAGGAGTTGGCAGACAGATATATGTACCTGCTCAATCATCATTTTATTTATAAGAATGACGAGACCAGCATTGCCAATTACTGCGCCAGCATCACGATGTATCCGTGGCTGCTCGAAGGTACGAGAAGCATCGGCGGCAACGCCTCCGCTCCCTCCAACCTCAAGTCCTACTGTGGCGGCTTTATCAATATGGTGTTTATGGTTTCCAGCATGCTTAGCGGTGCCTGCGCCACGCCGGAATTTTTGATGTATATGGACTATTTCGTGCGCAAAGAGTATGGCAACGACTATTATCTCTCCAGCGACAAAGTGGTCGATCTCTCCACCCGCCAACGCACCATTGACAAGGTCATCACCGATTGCTTCGAGCAGGTCGTCTATTCCATCAACCAGCCCACCGGTGCCCGCAACTATCAGTCCGTCTTTTGGAACATTTCGTATTACGACCGTTATTATTTCGAGAGTCTTTTCGGGGAATTCCGCTTCCCTGACGGCACGAGGCCATCCTGGGATTCGTTAAGCTGGCTGCAAAAACGCTTTATGCGTTGGTTCAATGCCGAGCGCACCCGCGCCGTGCTCACTTTCCCTGTCGAGACCATGGCCCTGCTTTCCAAGGATGGCGACATCATCGACACCGACTATGCCGATTTCACCGCTGAGATGTATGCTGCCGGTCACTCTTTCTTTACATACGTGAGCGACAACGCCGACTCGTTGAGCAGTTGCTGCCGCTTGCGCAACGAGATTCAGGACAACGGCTTCAGCTACACCCTCGGTGCCGGCGGCGTTTCCACCGGTTCGAAGAGCGTGCTCACCATCAACCTCAACCGCTGCATCCAGTATGAGCGTCGCAACAACATCCCGAAACTGCAATTCGTGGAAGAGGTCGTCGACCTGATGCACAAAGTGCAAATCGCTCACAACGAGAACCTCAAATACTTGCAGACCAAGGGAATGCTTCCCCTCTTCGATGCCGGCTACATCGCCATTGCACGACAGTACCTTACCATCGGCGTGAACGGCATGGTGGAGGCCGCCGAGTATTTGGGTATCTCCATCGACGACAACCTCCAATACCAGCATTTCGTTGAGGATGTGTTGGGATTGGTGGAACGCTACAACCATAAGTATCGTACCAAGGACCTGATGTTCAATTGCGAGATGATTCCGGCGGAGAACGTGGGTGTGAAGCATGCCAAGTGGGATCGCGAGGACGGCTACGAAGTACCCCGCGATTGCTACAACAGCTATTTCTTCAAGGTGGAGGACGACTCCATTAACCTGCTCGACAAGTTCCGTCTGCACGGCAGTCGCTACATCTCACACCTTACTGGCGGCTCCGCTCTCCATGCCAATTTGGAAGAGCACCTCTCGCAGGCGCAGTATCGCCAGCTGCTGCGTGTGGCAGCCCAGGAAGGGTGCA
>ONXT01000123.1 GCA_900321845.1 uncultured Bacteroidales bacterium
AGCCCACCCGCGCAACGCAGTAGCAACACACGGCGAACCAAGGAGCCGGGCCGCCCAAATAAAGAAAAAAAGGAAGATTGTGGTATTAGTGTGGGGACAAAAAAAGTCGCCTTGATGGGGCGACTTTTAGATGAAGGATATGTAAAGGGATTATTCTGCGATTTCTTTCACAGCGGCGATGGCTGTATCGATTTCCTCTTCGGTGGTGAAGGCTCCGATGCTGAAGCGAACGGTGCCGTGGAGGTCGAAGGTGCCGATACCCATGTGTACTTTGGGAGCGCATTGCAGGCCGGTGCGGCAGGCGATTTCGTAGTCAACATCGAGGAACTGGCCGACCTTTTCGGCGGTGCTGCCCTTGATATTGAAGGAGAGAACCGGGTTCTGGTTCTCGACGGAGGTGGCGCAGTAAACGGTCACGCCGTCAATTTCGCGCAGTCCATCGCGGAGTTTCTTCCACAGACGCATCTCCTCGTTGTGGATGTTCATAATGCCCTTTTCGGTGATCCATTTCACACCGGCGTACAAGCCGGCGATGCCGAGCAGGTTCATGGTGCCTGCTTCGAGGCGGTAAGGATATTCCTCGAGGTGGCCTTCCACGGCGGAGCGAACGCCCGTGCCGCCGTAGCGGGTGTGGTTGATGGTGATGCCTTCGCGCACGTAAGAACCGCCGATACCGGTGGGTCCCATGAGGCATTTATGGCCGGTGAAGCAGTAAACGTCGATGTTTTGTGCCTGCATGTCCAGGTCAACTGCGCCGGCGCCTTGGCTGCCGTCCACTACGAAAATCAAACCGTTGTCATGGCAGATCTTTCCGATTTCCTTCAAAGGTTGGATGGTGCCGATTACGTTGGAGCAGTGCGTGCAGACCACGAACTTGGTATTCGGGCGGATGGCTTTTTTCACATCGTCGGGGTCCACATAACCTCTTTCGTCGAAGGGAACGTAGGTCACATCGATCAAGCCCTTCTGCTGCAAGGAATAGAGCGGACGAAGCACGGAGTTGTGTTCCAGCATGGTGGTAATCACGTGTGCACCTTTTTCCGCCAGGCCTTGGATGATCATATTCAAGGAATCGGTGGCGTTATAGCTGAAAGTCAATCGGTTGTAATCATCACCGCCGTTGAAGAGCTTGGTGAGCATCTTGCGGGTGTTGGTGACGAGGTCGCCGGTTTCGATGGCTGCGTCGAATCCGGTACGTCCCGGATTCACACCGTGCTGACGGTAAAAGTTAATCATGAAATCATAAACCTCGTTCGGTTTCGGGAAAGAGGTGGCTGAATTGTCTAAGTAGATCATAAATTTGGGTTTATTCGTTTATTTATTTGTTTATTCGTTGAATCGTTGTTTTGATGGTTTGTTTCCCAAACGAATCAATTTGTGTTTTATTGTGAACAGCAATCCGCGTTTGCGTTTCGGTTCACTGTCCAGAAACGCAGTTCACGTTTATTAGAATGCGTGGTCGCAGTAGTAGCATCTGAGCACGCCGTTGGCGTCGGTGTAGGCGCGTTTTTCAACGGGTTCGGTATGGGTGATGCATCGGTCGTTCGTGCAATCTTTATCGGTTGGGGTGGCGGGATGTTCGATGTGTCTCGGTTTGTCTTGCCAATTCAACAAATTATAAATCAATGACATGCGAACGAACTTGCCGTTTTCGACCTGACGGAAGTAAGCGGCGCGCGGGTCGGGGTCGACCTCCATGGCGATTTCGTTCACACGCGGAAGCGGGTGCAACACGATCATGTCTTTTCTAGCCAGATTCATCTTCGGCATATCGAGCACGAAGGAGTTTTTGAGGCGTTCGTATTGTTCGGGTTCGTGGAAACGTTCGCGTTGGATGCGGGTCATATAGAGCACATCAATCATCGGCATGGCTTCTTCGAGCGTTGTGACTTCCACATAGTTGTCGCCGAGTTCATTCTTCATGTATTCGGGCAGGCGCAGTTCGACTGGGGAGATCAGCACGAAGCGGTTGCCTTCGTAACGTTGCATGGCCTTGATGAGGGAGTGGACGGTGCGGCCGTACTTGAGGTCGCCGCAGAGACCGATGGTGAGATGGTCGAAGCGGCCCACTTCGCGGAGGATGGTCAGCATATCGGTGAGTGTCTGGGTGGGGTGGGAGTGCCCGCCGTCGCCGGCATTGATGACCGGAACAGGGCTGAACTCGCCCGCCACCTGCGCGCTACCCTCTTTGAAATGGCGCATGGCGATGATGTCGGCGAAGCAACCTACGGTGCGGACCGTGTCGGCTACGGATTCGCCCTTGCTGGCGGAGCTGTTTTGGCCGCTGTCGAAGCCCAAAACGTTGCCGCCCAATTCCATCATAGCGGAGGTGAAGCTCAAACGGGTACGCGTGCTCGGTTCATAAAACAGGGTCGCCAGCTTCTTGCCGTGGCAGGCATCAGCGTATTTGGCCCTGTTGGCAATAATGTCCAAGGCGCGGTTCATTACCTCATCCAATTCCTGGAGAGTAAAATCAGTGGGATCTAAAAAATGTTTCATAATGATTGATATTTTAATTGTTTAATATTGTTTTTTCATCAGTTCACAGTTCGCTGCCAATAGTTATCTAATCCAGCTTTCGTCGGAGGGGTTGTTTCTGAATTGAATGAGGCGCTCCTTGTCGGAGGGCTCGATGTAACCCTGTTCGGCGGCCACTTCCACCAGCGTGTCGAGATTGCTCAAGCTGTGGTTGATAACGTTCTCCGCTTTGAGGCGTTCCTGGCCTTTAAGCATATCGTAGGTGAAGATGGAGACCACGCCGAGTACGTCGGCACCGGCTTCGCGGAGGGCTTTCACCACGTCCAAGCAGCTTTCGGCGGTTGAGATGAGGTCTTCCACCACCACCACTTTCTGTCCTTTCTCCAATTTCCCTTCAATTTGGTTGGTGCGGCCATGGTCTTTGGCTTTGCTACGCACGTAGCCCATCGGCAGATTCAGCTTGGAGGCGGTGATGGCGGCGTGGGCGATGCCGGCCGTGGAGGTGCCCATCAGCATTTCCGCTTCCGGGTAAAAGGTCTTCACCAGCTCCGCAAGTCCGTTTTCCACATCCTCACGAACAACCACATCGCTCAAAGTCAATCGGTTGTCGCAATAAATCGGGCTTTTGATGCCACTCGCCCAAGTGAACGGTTCATTGGGACGTAAAAAAACCGCCTTGATTTTCAGCAAGTCCGCTGCTATCTGCTTGCGCGTCAATTCGTAGTTCATCATGTATCTTTTATTTATATTGTTTTCCTTGTGGTTATTCTTCATTCAAAAACTCTCTGCGGCACCTTCTGTAAGCGGCAACCGGGTCGGCGGCGGTGATGATGGGGCGGCCCACCACGATGAGGTTGCTGCCCAACTCCCGGGCCTGTGCGGGAGTGGCGTAGCGCACTTGGTCGCCTACCACGCTGTCGGCGAAGCGGATGCCGGGGGTAACAGTGAGGAAGTCCTGGCCGCACTTTGCTTTCACGGCATTGGCTTCCAGCGGGCTGCACACCACGCCGTCCAGACCGGCACGATGGGCGTAGTCGGCGTAGTGTACCACAACGTCGCTCATCTTGCCCGGAATCAGCAGGTCGTTGTGCATGCGCTCTTCACTGGTGGAGGTCAGCTGGGTTACGCCCACCAGCAGCGGACGGGTTCCATCGGGGCGGGTAAGGCCTTCCAGCGCCGCCTCCATCATGTCGTAGGTGCCCGCCACGTGCAGGTTGCACATGTCAATATCCATACGGCTCAACACCTCCATGGCTTTGCGAACGGTGTTCGGGATATCGTGGAGTTTGAGGTCGAGGAAGATCTTGTGTCCGCGTTTCTTCAGTTCCCTTACGACGGCGGGACCCTCTGCGTAGAACAATTCCATACCGATTTTCACGAAGGGCTTATCCTCCGTAAAGATATCCAAAAAAGAATAAACGGCTTCCGCGTTGGCAAAGTCGCAAGCGATAATCACGTCTTTCATACGATTCCAATTATATCATTAATGTCGTTAATATTCAATTCATTCAGCAATGCCGGCAGGCGGTCGATGATGTTTTTGCAGGCGAGGGGTTGGGTGAGATTGGCGGCGCCGATTTCCACAGCGGTGGCTCCCGCCATCATCATCTCCACCACATCTTCGTCGGATTCGATTCCTCCACAACCGATGATGGGCAGGTGGGTGGCCTTTGCCACTTGGTTCACCAT
>ONXT01000033.1 GCA_900321845.1 uncultured Bacteroidales bacterium
GGCGGCTTTCGGCTTGGTGCCACGCTCAATGTGTGTGGTGATGTTTTCCAACACCACAATGGCATCATCCACCACCATGCCGATGGCGATACTTAACGAAGACAAGGATATGATATTCAATGAGTTACCAGTCAATGCCAAGTAAATGAACGCAGCGACGAGGGAGACAGGGATGACGATGGCGATGATGAATGTGGCACGCCATCTGCCCAAAAAGAGCAGCACCACCAATACAACGAGAACCAGGATGACGATGATGGAGTCCTTCAAACTGTTGATGGTGTTGACAATGCTGTCAGAAGTGTTGGCGATAACCCCGATTTTGACATCGGAAGGCAAGGTCTTTTGGATTTCCGGAAGCATCTCCATCACTTTTTTCGACACTTGCACGGAGTTGGCACCCGACTGTTTCTGAACAATGATCATAGCACCACGGACCCCATTGTTATAGACCTCCTGCATACGTTCCTGCACGGTGTCGCGCACCACCGCCACATCCTTCAGGAAGACATTCTGATTGTTGACACTGGCAATGACGATGTCGTTCAATTGGCTGGCATCGGTGAACTCGTGCTGCAGACGCATAGAGTAGGTTTCGGAGCCGATGTCGATAGAGCCCAGCGGCAGGTTCCTGTTCTCGGCCGCAATAATGGAGGCGATGCTTTCCACGGTGAGGTTGTACTCCTCGAGCTTGTGCGGGTCGCAGTAAACAGCGATTTCACGTTGCGGCGCACCCGAAATGGAGACGGTCCCCACCCCGCCGATTCGGCTGATGAAGGAGGCCACCTTGTCGTCCAATATCTTGTACAGCGCGTTGGTACTCTCCCCAGACTGCACCGAAAGCATCAAAATAGGAATGTCGTCCATACTGAATCGGAACAGGAAAGGAGAGTTGCAGTCGTCTGGCAACGCGGAACTTATCTGATCCAACTTGTCGCGCACATCGTTCATCGCCACCTCAATGTCAATACCGTACTCGAATTCGAGCGTGATGATAGAGTAATTCTCCTTGGACTGCGAGGTAAGCTCCTTCAAATCACTCACGCTATTGAGCGCGTTCTCCAACGGCTTGGTCACATTATTTTCAATATCAGCGGAACTGGAACCGGGATAAACCGGGAAAACCAGGATGTGATTGCCTCCCATATCAGGGAAAAGGTCGATTGGAAGTTTGGTGAGGCAGAAAACGCCGATGATGGCGACCGCCACATAAACCAATGCGGTCATAATTGGGCGGTGAACTGAGGATTGATAAAGACTCATAAACTATTTCCGATATTTATTTATGTCAGTGTATATTTAGCCTAAACAAATTTGTTAACACAAATAATGCTTAAATGTTGTATTTATATAATAAAAAACGAACAATAATTAAATAACAAATTGATTATCAACTAATTATGCTTTTTAATTAATTTGGCAAATATACGGAAATATTTGATTGGTTTGCGAAGAAAAATCACGATTTATTCCCCACGCAAAGCCCAAGTGAAGGCTTAATTCCCAAACGTGTAGGAGATGCCAATGTAGTAAATATTTTGCGGATTGGCCACCTGCACCTCATTATTGGCACGGAAGAAGAAGTCGAGGGAGTTTTTCGCGTCGATTTTGTAGGAAACACCCACAATGGTGCGAACTTCGTCGATGAAATAGTTGCTTTTCTTGTAAAGCCGAAGGAAAAATTCGCCGGAAGCGTAGAGTTTGACGGGCTTGTCTATGAATTTGTACTCCAGTTGCAAGCGGTTGCGGAGATAGGTTTTAGGGTTGTATTTATGATGCCCATGCACTTCATCGTAGAAAGTGCACTGTACGCGCACACGATAGCTGAGAGCAAACTGCCTGATTTTCTGTGTGTAGCCGAGCGCTGCAAAAACGCGGCCTCTATTTTCCCAATAATCCACCTGATTATAAAGCAGATAACTACCACCAGCCGTCAGCTTGAACCGCTTCTTCCAAAAAGCGTAATCGAAACTGCCGACAAGCTTGAAACGATTGAAATGAGTGAAGTTCTGATTGAATCGGAACTCGCCTTTCGTGGAGAAGTGGAAATTCTTGACGATTTTCTGCTCAAATCCGACACCGAACAGACCGCCTGCCTCGTGCGTCTGCGCAAAAGAAGACGATAGAGCAAGCAACAGAGCCAATATAGCCAAGAAGATTTTTTTCATACACAATACAAATTACTGGTGCATATTTGTGAAGTCTTTGTACTTCACCATCTGGTCGATGGTGTTAGGCATGTCCAAAATCGGTTCGTAATAAACTTTGATATAGGCAACATCACGCAGAAAATCGATGTGTCCGACTTCTATTTTTATGATTTTCAGTCCAGTACGTTCCGCCAAATCGGCTTTCAACTCCTCTTCCCTACCATGCTTGATCAACTCGATCTTGTCGTAAAGAATAATTTTCGTTGAAACCTTAGTATGATCCAAGGCGCGGTCGAAAATCCACACTACGGCGATGAACAAGACATTGATTGCCAATAGGTTAACATAGCCGTGCGACATAGCCAGACCATTGATGACGGAAATGCCGATGATGACGAACAGGTAGGTCATTTCGCGAATCGGCACCATCTCTGTGCGATAACGAATCATACCGAAAATGGCGAACAAACCGAGGGCGAAGCCCATGCTGAGGTTGATGTTGTTGAGCAGGAACATCAGCATGAACACCGTGACACTGAACAGCATGAAAGTGTAGTAATAATCAGTGCGTTTGCTTTTGCGATAATAGAAGAAATGGACGATGACCCAGCAAACGATGAGATTGAATACGAAGAGGAGGCCCAAAGAGAGCAGGCTGTCCTTTTGGATGACGGGGATGCCGAGCACGTCGTTGGCCGAGGCGATTTCCTGCAAATCAGAGGAGAATTCATGGGCGATTTCTGGATCGTATGCAATTTCGCTGTCGCTTTCCTGGGCAAATGTCGGTATAGATGCTAAGAGCAAGAGAAGGGCAAATAATACTTTTTTCATATCTAACTAATTAATTTTCTGTGTGTTAACTTTCCTATATAACGTAATTTCTTTTTGAATCGGTTGATTCTTGCATTCGGATTGGTGAGCATGGTTCCAAGACAGTATTTGCTGATGCGATAAGGACGGATTCGCATGTCGGCCAGCACTTTCTTGAAAAAAGAGGGATGATTTCCATCCTGCTTCAACTCAATGATGACAAGTTCCGGAATTTGAGCATCCTGATGCGTACAGGGATTGGTGAATTGGATATTGGCATCAATGGTCAGGCGCTCGGTCTTACCGAAATTCACGAGGGTGATTCGTTCGAATTCGTTGCGCACCTGCGGTATCAATGTGGAAATGTCATAGTGCAATTTTGCCGAAATGAATTCTCTAATCTCTTCAAAATCAAAGATATGCAGACACTGTTCGGGTTGAATGGGAATGCGTTTCTTCTTGGTTCGTTTCTTATTGTTCTTGTTTTTGATTTCACAAAAGGCGTCATTGGTCAGGCAATAGATGCGCGTCCGCAATTTCTGGCGAGTCAGCTTGCCATCCTGGTGAGCCACAAACATTTGGAGATCGGGGGTGTCGAAATACTGCGTCTGGTAGCGAGCCACCCTCGA
>ONXT01000046.1 GCA_900321845.1 uncultured Bacteroidales bacterium
ACGCCTGCCCAGACATACCGGTTGCTGGAACGCATCCGTGCGAAAGTGCCGGGAATCGCCATCCGCTCCACGCTCATTTCAGGCTATCCAACCGAAACCCGCGAACAACACAACGAACTGATGAAGTTTGTGGAAGACATCCAATTCGACAGGCTTGGCTTCTTCTCCTATTCACAGGAAGAGGGCACACCTGCCTACGAGCTGGGCGATCCCATTAAGGAACGGGAGAAAAACCGCCGGATGGAAGAGTTGATTGCACTTCAAGAAAAGATATCTTTCCAATTGAATCAGAAGAAGATAGGGAGTGCATTTAAAGTGATGGTTGATGATGAAGATGACCGATACTATATAGGAAGAACGGAGTTCGATTCCCCAGAGGTGGACGATTCCGTTTTGATTAGCAAAAAAGAGAAACTGCAAATCGGGGAATTCTACTCGGTTCTCATTGAAAAGGCAGACCATTTTGACCTCTATGGCAAGAAAATTTAACAGGAACCTATATTTTTAACCGTGCTATTCAGGATTTTAGGAATCATCATCGGCATTGCTGTCGGAGGCATTTGGGGAGCCATCATCGGCTATTTCGTGGGAAGCGGTCTTGACTCGTTGTTTGCACCCAAGGTGAAGATTCACACGCAACGGAGCACACGCAACGATTTCCTGGATTCTTTCCTGATTCTGGCTGCTGACGTGATTAAAGCCGATGGGCGCTTTACCCGTTCGGAGCTCTATTACTTGAAGGATTATCTGGTTCAGTCGCTCGGCAACGAAGCGGCCGGCATGGCCATGCGCCGTCTTCAGGAGATCATGAAACAAAACTACAACATTCCCTCCATCTGTGCCAGTTTACGGCAGAGTTCAAACATTCACGAACGTCTGCTGATTATCCAGTTCCTTTTTGGTCTGGCGAATGCCGATGGGAATTTGGACACGGCGGAAGTGAGTGAAATTGAGCGCATTTCACAATGGATGGGAATCTCCCGCGGCGATTTCGAGTCCATCAAATCCATGTTTACAAGTTACAGCTACTCGGGTGGAAGCAGCCGCTCTGGTTCGGGTTCCAATGCGAACACTTACCGCAGCCACTCGCTGGATGACGACTATAAAATACTCGAAGTATCCCCGACTGCCACAGACGATGAAGTGAAAAAGGCCTACCGTGCCTTGGCCAAGAAATACCATCCCGACCGTGTGGCGCATTTGGGCGATGACATGCGCAAAGCCGCCGAAGAGAAATTCTCCAGATTGGGCCAGGCATACGATAATATTAAGAAAGCGAGAGGAATGAAGTGAGTTGAGAGTTGAAAACTGAAAACTGAAAATTGAGAGTTGATAATTGAAATTTGAGAGTTGAAAATGAAGATATTTGCAACATCATTGGTAATGGTTTGTTTCATGCTGGCGGGCCACTGTTTCGCGCAGGTTTGCGGCTGTACCGACCCGTTAGCTTCCAACTACAATGCGGCGGCGACGGTCAATGACGGGAGTTGCCAATACGCCAGCACGACGATAAGATATGAGGAAATCGGCGAGATGGACAACGACCGCATCGGTGGCACATCGGGCATGATATACTGGAATGGCGGCTATTGGACTTATAATGACCATGTTAACACCTATCTCTATAAGCTGGATTCGTTGACTGGGCAGATTGTAGATAGCCTCCGCGTTGCGACAAGCGGGAACTATGATACGGAAGAGATTTCGCAAGACTCCGCGTATCTTTATTTCGGCGATTTCGGGAACAATACTGCTTCCCGTACGAATCTGCACGTCTTGAGAATTGAAAAACAGGCGTTTATCAATCAAACGCACACCATTGACACCATTTTTTTCAGTTATCCCGACCAGACGGAGTTCAACACTGAGTCCATGCAGACGGATTTCGACTGCGAGTCGTTCGTGGTGGGTGCTGACAGCATTTATGTCTTTACAAAACAATGGGTTAGCCTTGGAACGGTCTGCTATGCGTTCCCGAAAACGCCCGGCACTTATGTGGCTGTTCGCAAAGGGGAATGCAACGTGGGTGGTCTGGTGACGGGTGCTACCTATCTCCCTGAAAAACGTATCGTCGTCCTTTGCGGCTATAGTCCGCGCGACCCGTTGCTGTCGGCACTGACTCCCTTTTTCTATCTGCTTTACGATTTTCAAGGCGAGGATTTCTTTTCGGGCAACAAACGTAAACTCAACACATCCTCCAATCCTCATCAAGTGGAGGCCATCGCCACCAGCAATGCGTTGGCTTACTACATTACCAACGAGCATTTCAGCTATAACATCGGCGGTTTTTACACTCTCAACGACAACGCGAAGATGAGCAGACTGAATCTGACTGATTATCTTTCGGTTTATCTGGAAAGTTTGAATGCCCCTACCGATACGGTTCCCGGGGATTCGGTTGTGACGGAAACCTACACCATCACCGTCGAAGTGGATGATCCGGCGATGGGGGTCGTGACTGGCGGCGGCGTTTATGAAAGCGGCTCGACAGCGACGTTAACGGCCATCCCGAATTCAGGTTACCGTTTCACATATTGGAACGACAACGACACCGTGAATCCCAGAACCATCCAGGTGGTGGGGGAT
>ONXT01000168.1 GCA_900321845.1 uncultured Bacteroidales bacterium
ATCCCAATCCACATCGATGTTTCCGAATTTCTTGTTGTAGGGAGTAAAGAGGGTAATCGTGGAGATAATCTTGAGGTTCTTGATTCTTGCAAAGTTGACACCAGCCTTAAAGGTGGCACCCAGCTCGGTCTTGAAGGGTTTGTCAAGCGGCACGCCATATTTCTCCCTCAAAAGCGTATCAGTGGCGGTGGTGATACGGCCCGCTACCGGAGAGAGGTAAACCGTGAAAATTTCGTTCGGTTTCCAGTCGATACCGACAGACAAGTCGCTGTAGGATGGGGAGAGGAAATTGAAGGCATACAACTCGGTTTCCTCATTGTTGTTATCCTTATCGATTTTATACTCATAACCTCTATGGTAATGGGATTTGAAGCCGGCCATCACGGTCAGGTACCAGGTTTTATGGAATTCCCAGCCGAATTTGGTGCTGAGGACAAACTTGTCGTTGGATTTTCTCCATTCGTACTTCGTACTCGGCGTCCACATCCAACCATAGTCGGAATCGAAGGTTGTTTCCCAAGAGATGGCATCCTTTTTATAAGCCAGTTTCAAGTTGGCTGCCAAAACGCCCATACCATTGTTGTTACCGCCGGCAGCCCAGTTCCACTGCATTGTTTCGGAGAAATTCAAATTGACGAAACCCGTGAAGGTCCAATACTTGGGCTTGGGAAGGGTATCTGTTGCTGATGCGGTTGTATCTTGTGAATATCCACAGAATAACAGAGATACAAGTACTAAAAAAACACCTAATTTTTTCATTGAATGTAAAATTTAACGATTGAATTTATTAAAAGCGCGCCACCAACGCTCGGAAATGCGGTCGTTGCAAGCGGCCTTGTAATCATTGAGTGAACAGGGCAGGAAATAGTTCTGCTGCGTTTGTTTTTCCACATTGATGATGGGAACAACCACCCACCAGCGTCCGGTTTTTTTACTGCAATAGAACACCATCTCATCCACATTTTCAGAGACGGAAACCGAATACTTCGTGTAGCTGTTCTTGTCCTTGAAGCTCAAATCATCCTGACGGGTCAGGAAGCCCTCCACCAGATACCAGAGGATATGGGCGATGAGCTGTGCCGTCTGTCCATTATAATCCAGCATCGGATCATATTCGTAGAAGCCGAAGGAGGAGAGTTTGTCGCTCATTCCGGCATACATGGCCACTTGGCAGATTTCTTCGCCGTAGAATCCGTTCACGGAGGAATTGGGGTTCCCTGGTGCGTCGGGATGACGGATGGAAGAGACATCCATCGAAATCATTTCGGCATTGCGCACGACGGGCTCCACCTCTGAGATATCCTGCCGCAACATTCCCACGCGATAGGCCTCGAAATACAACTTGTCCATCAGATGCATCTCCTCAGGACTGTTCATATAGCTCTGATAGCCGATGTTGGCGAAATTATAAAGGAAATTGGGCTGTTGCAGAATGATTTTGCTTAGGTAGCTGTTTGATTTCAAAGGGCTGTTCTCACTTCCGATATCAAAACGGGCATCGACGGAAACCACGTTCACGATTCGCTGAAGTTGCGCGTAGGCGAGATAGTTGGCGTAGGCGAGGTCATTGCTGCCGCCGAGGATGATGGGAATCACGCCGGCTTCAATCATTTCGGCAATGATATCCGCCATGATACGGTAGGTGTCCTCAACCGTTTCGCCGATGTTGAGATTCCCCAAGTCGATGATTTTCACATCGCGGTCCCAGCAGTAGAGCTGGTAGAACTGGCGGCGGATTTCATCGGGGGCGAGGGAGGCATTGGGATTGTTGAACGCGTTGCGTGTTTCCGGGACTCCGAGGATGGCGAAATCGGCATTTGTCCAATCGGCGTTCTCCTCAGAGAGGAAATGCACGAAATTCAAAAGGAGATGCGGATCTTCGGAATATCCAACGAATTCCAAAGAATCCACATCTACAGGAGTTAAGTACGAAAGAATATCCATCTGTACTTATATTGGATTAGCGATTAGTGACAACCACAGGTGCAGTTTTCAGTGTGTTCTCTTTTGATGGCAGCTTGTGCAGCGGCGACGCGGGCCACCGGTACGCGGAACGGGGAGCAGGAGACGTAGGTCATGCCGGTCTTGTAGAAGAATTCCACGGAAGCCGGATCACCGCCATGTTCGCCACAAACGCCAACTTTGAGTTTCGGGTTCTGGAAACGTCCGCGTTGAACGCCGCATTGTACCAGTTGACCGACACCCTCTTGATCGAGCGTGTTGAACGGGTCGGCGGGGATGATGCCCTCCTTGGTGTACATGCCGACAATTTTGTTGACATCGTCGCGGGAGAAGCCCAAGGTCATCTGGGTCAGGTCGTTCGTACCGAATGAGAAGAATTCAGCAACCATGGCGATTTCGTCGGCGACCAAAGTGGCGCGCGGGATCTCAATCATCGTACCGTATTTGTACTCGATCTTCAGACCGAACTTGGCCTCAACTTCTGCCAGAACGCGGTTGGCGATGGCTTTCTGATGTTTCAGTTCCTTTACGTTGATGGTAAGCGGAACCATGATTTCGAGTTGCGGATGCATACCTTCCTTCATCAGTTCGGCTGTGGCCTCGAACAGGGCGCGGAACTGTGTTTCAGTGATTTCGGGATAGAGGATGCCGAGACGTACGCCACGCAAGCCCATCATCGGGTTCACTTCGTGCAGTGCGTCGATACGACTCTTCAGTTCGGCGAGATCCATGCCGCGTTCAGCAGCGAGTTCGCGTTGTTTTTCCTCTTCGCTGGGAACGAATTCGTGCAACGGCGGGTCCATCAGACGGAAGGTGAGCGGTTTGCCGTCCATCACCTTCAAAGTCGCCTTGGCAGCCTCACGGATGAAAGGTTCGAGTTCGGCCAATGCGGCAACGCGTTCGTCGGTGGTATTGGCCAGAATCATATTACGCAATTTAACGAGCGGTTCCTTGCCGTCCTCGCCGTAGAACATGTGCTCGATGCGGAACAGGCCGATACCTTCGGCACCGAAACGGAGGGCGTTGGTTGCATCCTTCGGGGTGTCGGCATTGGTGCGCACGCCCATCTTGCGATATTTGTCAACGATAGTCATGAATTCCTGATAGAGGGGATCATGTTCGATGTCGGGAATAATCAGCGGCATCTCAACGTCATAAACGTTGCCGAGGGTGCCGTTCAAGGAGATGACGTCGCCTTCGTGGAAGAGCTTGTCACCGATTTTCACTTCGCCTTTTTCCAGGTTGATCTGGACGGCGGAGCAACCCACGATGCAGGACTTGCCCCATCCGCGGGCCACCAGTGCGGCGTGAGAGGTCATACCTCCACGAGCGGTGAGGATGCCGTTAGCGGCACGCATGCCTTCCACATCCTCCGGATTGGTCTCTTCGCGTACAATGATGTTGGCGATTTTCTGGGATTTGTATTCCATGGCCTTTTCGCTGGTGAGGGCGATTCTGCCCACTGAGCCGCCAGGACCTGCCGGCAGACCTTTGGCGATGGACTTGTGTTGTTTTTCAACATTGGGATCCAAGATGGGGAGTATCAGTTCGATCACCTTGTCGGCGGGGACACGCATCACGGCCTCTTTCTCGTCAATCCAACCAGCGTGCATCATGTCGAGGGCCATCTTCACGGCAGCGCGGCCGGTACGTTTGCCGACGCGGCATTGAAGCATGAAGAGGCTGCCTTCCTGGATGGTGAACTCGATGTCCATCATGTCCTTGTAGTGGTTTTCAAGGATGTTGCGGATGTCGAAAAGTTCCTTGTAGGTTTCGGGCATCAGCTCCTGCATGGAGTGGAGATGCTTGTTTTGTTCGTTTTTGGTGTCGTCGTTCAACGGGTTGGGGGTGCGGATACCGGCCACCACGTCTTCGCCCTGTGCGTTGACGAGCCATTCGCCGTAGAACTTGTTGTCGCCGGTGGCGGGGTCGCGGGTGAAGGCAACGCCGGTGGCGGAAGTCTCACCCATGTTGCCGAACACCATCGCTTGTACGTTCACTGCGGTGCCCCAATCATCGGGAATACCTTCAATGCGACGGTAGGCGACAGCCTTCTTGCCGTCCCAGCTCTTGAAAACGGCCTTGATACCGCCTTCGAGTTGGGCCTTGGCGTCATCCGGGAATTCGGTGCCGAGGACCTCTTTGATTCTCTGTTTGAAAGCGTTGGCGAGTTCAAGCAATTCGTCTGCGGTGATTTCGGTATCTACCGTATAGCCTTTTTTCGCCTTGTATTCGTCGAGCATGTCGTCGAGCTGCTTGCGGATGCCCTTGCCGTCGGCGGGTTCGATGCCCTCGGCTTTTTCCATCACGACATCAGCGTACATCATAATCAGACGACGGTAGGAGTCATATACGAAACGGGGGTTGCCGGTCTTCTTGATCAGGCCGGGGAGTGTTTTGGAGCTGAGGCCGATGTTGAGGACGGTGTCCATCATACCAGGCATGGAGCTGCGGGCACCGGAGCGGCAGGAGATCAGCAGCGGATTTTCAGCGTCGTCATACTTGCGTCCCATAATCTTCTCGACATTCTTCATACCTTCCCAAACTTCTGCCATCAGGGATTCGGGGAGCTTGCAGCCGTTGGCGTAGTAAGCGGTGCAGCATTCGGTGGTGATGGTGAAGCCGGCGGGAACGGGAAGACCCAGAAGACACATTTCCGCAAGGTTGGCACCCTTGCCGCCTAACAAATTCTTCATTTCGGCTTTGCCCTCGGCGGTCTTGCCTCCGAAGGTGTAAACATACTTTACATTGCTCATTTTCAACTATTTTTGATTAATAAAAAGGATTATTTCTTAATGCGTTTTGCGGGCGCAAAATTACGAAAAAAAACTGAGGTATTTTACGATTCAGATAGGGCAATATTCATTTTTATCAGTTTTTTTCAACTCGCGGATTTCCGTTCACCTTTGCAATGCACGCCCCATGCGGATAATCATAAAAAAAGCATCGGTCGCCCGATGCTTTAATTGATTACAGGTGGGACTTGCCAACTGTTTTGTTAATCCACGTCAACTTCCCTGACATTGAAATTGGAATCGAATTCGATTTCCAGCCCGCTGCTGAGTTCAACATCCCATTTCCTACCGTCGCGGGTGAGCTTTACAATGTTCTTCCCAGCAAATTTGGAAGTGACATGGGAGGATATTTTCGCTGGGACAAGGCCTGCGG
>ONXT01000251.1 GCA_900321845.1 uncultured Bacteroidales bacterium
AAATCAAAAGACATAAGGTCATCAATCTCGCGTTTTCCGTCAATGTCAGTGGAAACACTGAACTTACCTCCGTTGAGAGATTGGCTGATTGAAACCAGCGTATGCTCTCTCAGCTCCTCGTAGTAGAAGAGTTTTATCTTCGTTTCAGGAGCAAACTCGTGATAAGTCCCCGGGGCAGGAAGATAGGACTTTGCATTTGAAATGAGTGCTCTCTTGTTTTTTGGATTCTTTACCATATTCTGTTCCTTTTTGTTACATTACAAAGATAACAATTTTTCTTGACTTGGAAACCTACTCGGCGCAGGCGTGCTATACATAGATTCCCATTTCTTCGAGTTCTTCGATTGCGTCCTCCGGGACGAAATAGGAGCAGTCCTCTCCAAACTCAATACCGAGGTTATCCATTTCTTCTTCTTCGAGGTCCATAAGAACCTGGCTCTGGGGCCAATTGACTTTGATGTATCCCATATCTTTTTCCTTTTTGTTACATTACAAAGATACCATTATTTTTTGATTTGCCGGTGGGTGTGGCGCAACGGGGGCAGCCACCCCTGCGCCTAAGAAAAAAGTTGCGGTAAAAAATACCGCAACCGCCAACCTATTTCTTAATGTTCTTGGCTTTTTTCCGTAGCGAATCAAAGTCGGTGTAAATAGCCTCTCCGTTGGAAAAACGGGCGGTGCAAACATATTCTCTGAAACCATACCCTTTTTTGATTCGGTTAATGATGCCGTTGGCAATTTTTTCTTCTTCGTCCCGCAAGGCCTCTTCAAGGATATCGAAAGCCTTTTCCAGTTGGTATTCATAATCCTCGGATGTTACTTTGCATCCCCTGAAACATTTGTTGATTAGCCTTGTTGATGCGTAAGGAAAATAGTAGTGAATATCATCTATCAGTTCCTTGCGGTTGTGATTACGGAAATAGTATGCGCTGCCCAGCACATCGGTAAGACTTTCGGCATCGATGGCGTCAATACACGCATCCATGTAGTAGCCAGGAGTGAAAACAACCTTTATAAGGCGCAGTCCTTCATCTTCGGATTCTTTAATCTCGGTCGAAGGATAAGAACGACTTCCATCATTCCATTTGCCGAGTTCGGGGTAGTTTCCATATTCATAGTCATCGTTGGTAACTACAACGCATCTTCTTTGGTATGAAAAATTTGGGGCACTCATTGCTTTTTGTTCTTTCTGTTTTGCAATACAAATATAGTAAATCCTGTACAAAACCCAGTAAATTCAGCGCAAAGCCGGCTGCCAATCTTGCGCCTAAAAAAGAAACCCCCGCATCAGCAGGGGTTCTTCTATTATTCATCGGCATCCTCAAACTTCGTGTTTCCGATTTTGAGTCTGACCATCTCCCTTACTCGGTCATACCACATTGCCGTGATGTTTCGAATTTCTCCCTCCGTGTCCTCCACGACAACACCAATTTCTTCAGAGCCATTGTAAGCGAGAGCTGCCTTTTCAATGCCACTGGCAATATCGTTCCAATCGGGATTTTCGCAGTCGATAGAGGTAACCATTTTGGCTGACTGAAGCAATGCTTCAAAGGAATCCACATCTTCGAGCTTGTCATATGGAATATCGAATCCGTCTGCGGTGATTGCAAATTCTTCGGTGAGATATTTGATTTGCAGGTTTAATCGGGCAGTAGGCCCCTGAACCCCATAGATATCTTCAAGTGTTTCATACATCCCCGTGATGGGAATCTCAATTGGTTTGTGCCCGTCACCGCCACCCACATGATGTCCTTTGACAATTTCCATCAGTTGCCGGTAGACATCATCAATATCTTCCTCGGTTTCCACCGCGGAAATATCCTCTCCGTCCCCGTTAAGAAAAGTGGGCTCCTCGATGTCATCATCGTGGTATTCGTAAATTTCGTATTCACCCTCAAGGTATCCACTGCGGTCCATAAAAGTCTTACAGTCTTCCTCGGTGGGGAAAACCATAAAGGAGGCGATTTCCTCTGGAATGTCCTTTGTGTTGATAAGTTCCGGCTGATAATAGGTTTTTCTTTTCATATTCTTGTTCTCTTTTGTTACAATACAAAGATAGCAACATAAAATCGTACTCATCCGAGTACGGCGCAATGCGGGCTGCCAATCTTGCGCCTAAAACAAAAATGCCGGGAAAGGCCATTTTTAGGCGATTTCCGGCACTTTAAGAAAAAAGATGATGTGGAACACCACTTTAACCTTGCGGGGTTAATATAGGGGGTTTTATTCGTCTTTCCAGCCAGTCCACTTATTGGTCATGTCCTCATAGGTATCCGCGTCCTCTATGGATACCATTTCCACGAAGTCGAAACCAATGTCTTCGGTATCATCGGGAACAGGCATCTGTTTGTGCCATTTGTTCTTGATGTCAGTCATGTCGTCACCCTCTATAAAGGCTTCAACGCGATATGTAAGTCTGATTTTCATAATTTAGTCCTCCTCCGGCCATTCAATTTCAGCCATTCCTCTATATGTTTCGTATTCGGTGAGTTTACCCCCGCCTTCAATTGCTTTGGCAAGTTCACGAAGAAACTCCGCAGTATAATAGAGGTCGGTAGTGATTTTGAGTGTTACTTGTTTCTCTTCCATATCTTTATTATTTGAGATTGAAGACATAGTGCTCCTCTATCCAATTGGCAAGAGCCTTTTTGTTCTGAGTGTCGAGGTCGCACCAAAAATGTGCGATGCTGGCTGCTGAATCATCATAGGCGTTGGCAAATAGTTTCCACTTGCTCACCATGTGGTCAAAGTTGGTTGTCCACTCGGTTTCAATAAGGAAAACCGGAAGCGCGTCCGTCCTTTCGTCACCGAACATAGTCTTCCAAGTATGCATACGCATCTTGTAGTTCATTGCGAAGTTCAACAGAATTGCATCAATAATCTTTTTCATATCTTTGGCTTTTTGTTTACATTACAAAGATAGCAAAAACTTATATGCACCCAGCGGGTTAGGCGCAATGCCGGCAGCCCACTTTGCGCCTAAAAAAAAATCACCGCAGTTTCCCGCGGTGGTTTCTAAATCATTTCAACCTTTGTCTCCAAACCTTTCAGTGGATAGCAACCGATTTTTTTCATATCAGCGATGAAGTTCTTCTGCCAAGTTTCAGCCTTTTCCTTGCTGTCAAATTCGTAGCAGGTGTTCACCACTCCGTCCACTATAGTCTTGAATACCCACATATCCCTAAAATTTTTCAGAGAGTTCCTCGATTTCTGCCCAAGAAAAGAGTTCTTCCATTTTCCGCAGGCTGTTGTGGCAACCATTGAAGGCTCTCCGCGCGGTAGCCATTTCCTCGTCTCCGTAGCCAAACTCGTTGGCAAATTCCCAGAAAAGCGGATTGTTCTTCGCTGCATAGCAGTCACTGACGATACAACCTATAGCATCCTCAATCAGAGACGGGCTGACGCGTCCGAGGCGGTAGTTGTAAACTGAATCGTGGAAAGTGAACTTTCTTTCAACCCCGCGGATGCTGATG
>ONXT01000124.1 GCA_900321845.1 uncultured Bacteroidales bacterium
AGCCATATACAATCATGGAGAGGATGATGGCCCATACCATGCTGCCGGTGTTGCCGATGCCGAAAAGTCCGAAACGGAAGAACCAGGCAATCATGGCCATCAGCATCACCTTCTTGATGCCGAAACGCTTGAGGAAGAAGGGGATGAGCAAAATACAGAGGGTTTCTGCTATCTGTGATATGGAGTAGATGATGACGGAATATTTCACGCCGAAGGTGTCGGCGAAGGCAGGGTCAGCGGCGAAGGATGAGATGAACGGGGTGGCGAAGCCGTTGGTGATTTGCAAGGCCGCTCCTAACAACATGGAGAAGATGAAGAAGATGGCCATTTTTTTCTGTTTGAAAAGTGAAAATGCTTGCAAACCAAGAGCTTCCACAAAACTTTTCTTTTCTCCTTTGTTGATGGCACATTTCGGCAGGGTGAAAGCATAAACTCCTAACAGGATGCCCAAGATACCGCTCAGCATGAACTGGAACGGGGTGTTGGAGGCCTGTACCGTCATGCCCGCATCGTGCTGGGCCCACAGGAAGTCGGCAGGGTTCGACAGACAGGAGGCCAAGAAATTGTCGGAAAAATGCACGAGGTCCACCAGCCACATGGCGCAAATGAACCCGATGGTGCCGAACACGCGGATGGGTGGGAAATCTTTCACAGTATCCAAGCCGCCATTCTCCAACGCATTGTACGCCACTGAGTTGGATAGTGCGATGGTGGGCATGTAAAACGCCACACTGATAGAATAGAGGGTGAACAGCCCGATGAAGTTGGGGTTGGGATTCGCCAGTCCGTAGAAACAAGCGGCAATCATGGCACCTCCTGCCAAAATATGGCAGATCCCGAGCGTTTTTTGCGCCTGAATCCAACGGTCGGCAATGATGCCCATCAGGGCGGGCATGAACAGCGATACGATACCTTGCATGGCATAGAACAATCCGATGTCGCCACCTAATCCACATTTGCCTAAATACTTACCCATACAGGTCAAATAAGCTCCCCACACGGCATACTGCAGGAAGTTCATCACAATCAGTCTGAATTTTAGTTTCATGGTTATTAAAGATTATTGATTATTTATTTGAAGATTCTAAGATTTGATATTTAGCTTGCAAAAATAAAGAATTATTGGCAGACTTGAAAGTCACAGGAAGATGTGCTTTCTTCCGTTTTCACCTTTCAATTCTCAATTTTCACCTTTCAACTTATTTCACCCTGAAATTCAGCAATTTCCGTTCTCCAATCCATCCTTCCAAGCGATCGTTGATGGCCACTTTCCCTACGCCTTTCGGGGTGCCGGTGTAGATGACGTCTCCCATTTTCAAGGTCATGAATTGGGAAACGTAGGAAATGATTTTGTCAATGGTGAAAATCATCTCACTGCTGTTTCCACTTTGAACCGTTTTCCCATTCAAATCCAGATGGAAATCAAGGTTGTTTAGATTCTCAAATTCTTCTTTATCAATGAATTGGCTCATCACTGCTGAGCCGTCGAAAGCCTTGGCGATTTCCCACGGATTTCCGTTCTCTATGCAATTTTTTTGCAGATCGCGGGCAGTAAAATCAATTCCCAAGCCGATGGCATCGTAGTAGGTGTGCGCATATTTTTCCTGAATATACTTCCCTACCTTGTTGATTCGGTATATCAGTTCCACCTCGTATTCAACTTGTTGTGAAAAATCTGGCAGGAAAAAAGGCCGGTTCCGAATGACCATTGCGCTTTCCGGTTTCAGAAAGAAAGTGGGCTCCGTCGGGACTTTGTGTCCAAGCTCTTGAATGTGAGGTAAATAGTTACGACCGATGCAGATTATTTTCATCTATTATAATTAAAAACACAGTCCGATTTGAAATTCAATCCCGCCGTTAGTGGCTTTGTTCGGTTCATTCGTAATCGGATGGTGACTTTTTTGGGCATTGAAAAAATTTGTGAAACTATGCACATAATTGGCATAGAAATAGATTCTGCAGGCATCTTGAATCACATATTCCAATCCCAGTCCGATGTAGCCGCTCTCGCGGAAAACGAAAGTTTCATCCTTGTACATGAACTTTTGCGTTTTCTGTTTTTCCCCCTTTTGCATGTAGGTGTCCTGCGCTTTGGCAGTGAGCCGGAAGCTGTGCAGCAAACCGAAGTTGCCGCCCACTACAAACCCTTTTATGTTGGGTGTTTTCAGCTTGATACCTGTAGGGATGGAAACATAAATCGCTGAGTATTTGCGGGTTAAAGGTTGGATGAGGGAATCCCCTTCAAAAGGAATCCCCTCAAATTTGAACTTGCCTCCGCCGTGCTGGAAAAAGATGCCCGTGGAGAAATAGTAGTTCTCCTTGGTGGTGAAATTTATATCAACGGGTATGCCATATTTTAGCATAGCAGTTGTCCCATCGCGTTCCAAGGAGTCGCTCCGTGGGTTCAGCCAGTTGGGACCGATTCCGAAGGCGAGCCCCAAAGTGACTCGTTTCCCGAAATTGTTTTCCCGAGGCGGACGTGGCGGGCGAGGCTGCCGGTCTTTGTTCCCAATTGGAACGCCGCTGCTTTTTATTACGTGCGTTGTGTCCGCAGCATAGCATAAAGTGCTGCCAAACAATACGATAAAAATAACGAGTATGATTCTTTTCATAGTAAGGAATTATCGGCAAAAAGTTCTACTGTTTTTCCAAATGGATGGGAGCGAGGAACAAGGCGCCATGGGTGGTAAGGAAAATGTAGGTTGACAAGGCGAACCACGGCCATTCGGGGGTGAAAACCAGTCGGGCTAAAAGGTAGCAACCAATCATGGCGGCAATCCATACAATCAGTGCGGGCAAGTTGCGTTTCTTGATCACGTTTTTCTCTTCTTCCGTAAGTTCGTCGTTGGTGCCGATTAAAATGGCGCTCAGGATGCCCAGTATCACCAAGGGAATGTAGCACCACCCGCCTGAAGGCAAAATAAAACAAAGCAAAATTCCTGCCAGACCCAGCGAGAATTCTGCAACACCTTGTTTCCGTTTCTTGAAATTTGTTATCATCTGTTTCTTTTTTGGTTTGAACAGTGGGGGCTTCGGATATCTGCGCAAAAATACAAATTTATCTTACATGCAAGATCCAGTCATTTTGGGTTCGTCATAAATTTCTAGGTTGCTCAACTGATTTCCAGTGATATCCATCCGAATAAAAGTGAGGCGTGTATGGTGTCCGAAACGGGAGGCGGAGCCGGGATTCATGAACATCAGGTGATGCTTCTGGTCATTCATTACCTTTAAGATATGGGAGTGCCCGGCAATGAAAATCGTAGGATGCTCTTTTTCAATTAGTTGTAGGGCAGGCGTTGAGTAATAGTTGCCATTTCCGACAATGTGCATAATGGCTACTTTGTGCTGTTCGCAATTGAACACGAGCGATTCGGTGGTGTGTTCGCGCACCTCCCAGTCATCGCAGTTCCCATACACTGCGCGCACCGGTGCGATCAGCTGCAGTTCCGTCAGCACATCCATGCTGCCGATGTCGCCGGCATGCCATATCTCGTCGCATTTTTCAAAAAACGTGAAGAGCTCAGGATGCACGAACCCGTGTGTGTCGGAGATGATGCCTATTTTCATCTATGAGTTATTTGTGAACAGTGAACAATGAACTGACCTGCATTGCAGTATCTCAGTTCATTGTTCATTAATTCCAGTCCACGGTTTTTACTTTACGGCTACGGTCTCTATTTCCACCATGACGCCCATAGGAAGCGCTTTCACGGCGAAAGCGGCGCGTGCCGGCGGATTGGTGCTGTAGTACTTGGCGTAAACCTCGTTCATCGGCTTGAAATTGGCCATATCGCTCAAAAGACAGGTGGATTTCACCACATCGTCGAAAGTGTAGCCGGCTTCTTTCAGGATTGCGCCAATATTTTGCATAACCTGCTCGGTTTGTTCTTCAATGGTGTCGGCAATTTTGCCGGTGGCGGGATCTACCGGAATCTGACCGGAGATGTAGAGGGTTCCGTTGATTTCAATGGCTTGGCTGTAAGGTCCGATGGCCTTCGGGGCTTTGTCGGTGTGGATTACTTTCTTCATGATTCAATATTTTTAAGGTTATTTTTAAGATTCTTTGGATTTGATTTTATATCCGTAGGCAGCGAAAAACAGGATATAGGCATAGCTGACGAAAAGCAGGATGTAGGCGTACTGGTTTCCGAAATTTTCGCACAATCTGCTATAAATCAGCGGCATAACGGCTCCGCCAGCGATGGCCATCACTAAAAGGCCGGAGGCGAGTTCCGTATGTCGGCCCAAATCATGGATGGAGAGCGGCCAAATGGCGGGCCACATGATGGCATGCGCGAAACTCAGCATGATGATGCAGGCGATGGAGAGCATCCCTTTGGTGAAGAGCGCCACGCAGACCAGTGCGGCAGCCAGGCATACGTTGACAATCAAAGCTTGGCGTTGCGAAATCATCTTCGGGATGGTGGCGATGCCCACCAGATAGCCCAACAACATGGCAACAAGGGCAAAGGCGCTGAAACTCTTTGAGAAGGCAAGCGGGTATCCCCAGAAAACACCTAACTTCGGCAGGTAGTCGATGGCGATGACTTCCGCGCCGACGTAGAAGAAAATGGCGACCACGCCTAACCACATATAGGGGTAGGCAAATATGGATTTATGGGTTCCACTCTGCTGATTTTCGGCAGATTCAATTTTGGGTAGTTTAGCTAATTTCAAGAATATCACCAGAAACAGGAATACGACGGTGATGATGATATAGGGGAGGATGATTTGTTCGGACATACTTTGGAGCAGGGTGTCGCGTCCTGGGCCGGCGGGTTGCGTTTTCAACAACTCCATCTCTTTGTCCATGCCCGAAAACAGCGCGTTGTAAAGCACGTAAACCCCGATGATCCCTGCCATTTTATTGCAGATTCCCATCAGACTGACGCGCCGTGCTGCCGTTTCAATCGGTCCGAGAATGGTGGCATAGGGGTTGGAGGCGGTTTGCAGTACCGACAATCCGATGCCTTGGACGAACAGTCCGACGAGAAAGAAAAGGTAGCTGCGCGTGATGGCGGCTGGCACAAACAGGATGGAGCCGACGGCCATGGTCAACAGTCCGATCATCATTCCATTGCTGTAGCCTACTTTCTTGATCAGGAAAGAGGCGGGGATTGACATCACGAAGTAGGAGATGTAGAAGGCGAAGGGGACGAATGCGGACTGGAATTCTGTGAGTTCGCAGGTGATTTGCAGGAAGGGCATCAAGATGCTGTTCACCCATGTGATGAAACCGAAGATGAAAAACAGCGATCCGATGACAAAAAGGCTGAATGCGTATTTGTTTTTTTGTTCCATTAATTATAAATTTTGCGCAAAAATACATAAAAAAAACGTAGATGAAATCCATCTACGTTTTTCTTATCTACAAATATTTGTTTATCGTTGAACGTATCCTTTCACTCTGATGGTTTGTTCTGGATTGTTGGGGGAGTTGGTAATGATGTCGAGGGTGGCATCTTGGCCGTTGCGGCGGCTTTGAGCCTTGAAAGTCCAGGTCAGGTTGACGGTTTGGCCGGGCTCGATGGTCATGGCAGAGATTTTATAGGTGAGGGAGGGCATGCTGCTTTCAATTTTTCTGATGGTCAGCGTGGATTTGCCGGTGTTTGTGATTTTAACCACATCGCTGGCAGAGGTGTTTTGGGCGATGGTGTCGAAATTGAAGTTCACTTTGTCGTAAGAGGCGATGGGGGCTCTGGCAAGGTCCTTGGGGCTTAAGTCGGAGAAGTCCTCCTTGATGGTTACGTTGTAATAGAGGTACTTGCGGGGTTCAACTGAGTCGTTGGTGATGAAGACGGCGCGGTCTTTCAGATTTCCCCAGCCGTTGCGCTTGGTGGCGTCATACTTCAGTACGATGTAGCCCTCCGTTCCAGCATTGATTTGGTCGCCGAAACTTCTGGATTGCTCCGTAATGTATTGGGATTGTTCCAATTTGACGGAGATGGGGGTTCCGTCTTCATAGAAGTTGCGCAGATAGAAGGTGTCCAGATGGGTTTGGGTGTTCTTCACGTCGAATCTGACGGAGTTCTCTTTCACACGCACTTCGCCGCGACCTTGCTTGTAGCCTGCCAACTCATATTTTGTGGGGGGGCGTTTGATGACGTTGCCCTTGATGAAAATAAGATAGGGGGTTGAATTCTCTTCGTTGGTGGTGACTTTGATGTTCTTGTTGAACTGTCCCGGACGTCCCCACGGGTCGTAGGTTGCATCGATGAATCCAGTTTCGCCTGGAGCGACGGCGGTTTTGGTGTAATTAGCTGCAGTACAACCGCATCCCGGCTTTACATTTTTCAGTTCAAGAGGTTCTGTGCCGACATTCTTAAATGTGAAACGAGCGGTTATTTTTCCGCCTTCTTCATGAACGTCGCCAAATTCGTGTGTTTTTTTGTCAAATTCGATTTTCGGTTGTGCCATTGCAATGCAAAAGGCGACAATCAATGATAATGATAAGACTAATTTTTTCATATTGAGTGTTTTTTGTCGTTTTCAAAAAAAGCTTGCAAAATTACAACTTTCAGTCGAGATAAAAAGTTTTTTCAAAGACTTTTTACTAAATAATGTTAAAACCCAAAGTGGCACCTCGCATAAAAGTGAATTTAAATGTGGTTACCATCATTCGCTCTTCTTCATTTCTTCTCTCAATTTTTGGATATAGGCCAGTTCGTTCAGCGCAAAGTCGCTGTTTTCGGGCTGTTCAAGCATCGGGCGGAAAATCTCCTCTGCTGCGTCCAGGTGGCCTTTTTCCACGAGCACGTAGGCCTTTCTTCGAAGCAGAAAGTAGAGGAAGTCGCGAATTGCGGGTTCGGGTTCTTCATCGTTTTCGTCAGGCTTGATGCCGCTGTAGATGTTGTCGATGATTTGCAGTGCGCGGAAGTCTTTCGAATTGACCAGACAGTTCACATATTCCATCGTCCAAGGGATGCTATGTATCGGGATGGTGATGTCAAGGAAGTAATAGGCCTGTTGGTATTTGTGCAATGCGCAGTAGCAGAAGCCGATATGGAAACAGAGGTCGAAGAAGTTCATCTTCTGTGCCGGACTCATCACATCGTAGTATGGCTGCGATATTTCGAAGGCGCTTTCTAGCAGAACGATGGCTTCATCGTATTTTTTTTGCAGGAAGAGCTGTTTGCCGAGGTAAAGGTTCTCGCCTGCCCTTGCGTTGATGGCTTCACTTGCAAATTTCTGTTCTTCAGAGAGTTCCGAGGAGCGGCCTTCCGCAATTTTGTCTTGGGAGTCTTCATACATGAACCGAGCTTCTTGCTCTTTTTCAGCAGTCACAGCCGCCTTCGTTTGGGCCGACTGCGTGTCGTTGGCGTCGTCGGTGCTTAGGTGTGCTTTCTCCTCCGATTGCAGCAGCAGGCTCTCGCGGTCGGAGTACCAATTGGAGCGCTCCACATCCTCGGTGTCCATTTTCTTGAGTTTTTCAAATTCAAGGTTGAAATTTTGACGTCCTGCAAAACACTGTTCCAAGCTTCTTTTGAAGTGGGTTTGGAGGTCGGGAATCGTGCTGACAAGGCACACATCGTAGGAGATGTGTACGTACAGGAGGTTGTCTTCCTCGTTGTATGAATAGATGAATTTGACGCCGTCCGAATCCGCACACAATTGGTTGCAGAGCTGCCTAACCAGGTGGAGATCATTCATTTTCGTGTCGAAAAAGTTGGGAAAATCCAATCGGATGGTGCTTCGGTTCTTGTTCGGGGTAAGAATCCTGATGCCAAAATGTCCGCCCTGATACTCAAATTGATACAGGTGTATGTCACTATGGCGGTCGTTTTTTTCGTAGGGGCAATTCATCTTTTTCAGGAGACGTTCCACCGTTTTTTCAACCAATTGGGGTTTGCCACCGACCTTCACATTTCGCTTGCCTACAAGAAAGCAGGTGATGCCAACCGCTGCGCAGCAAGTAATTAAGATTAGATAATATATCATGTTGTGTAAAAATTACGATGTAATAACTTGTTTTACTTTGTTTTATTGTTTTGTTGAAGATGAGTTATTCCTTTGCACTTCGCCCAGTCGGTCGGCCCAATGCTCCCATGGAAGAGCATAGTACCATTGGACGTGTTTGGCGGCGCTCCATTTTCTATGAAACCAAGTGTCCCAAACATTGCCCACGATGCTCGGAATGCCGATGACAACCAAGTAGAGCCATCCCAAGTAGCGTGATTGCATCTGGTGCCCGTGTTCATGGGCGAGTTCGGCTTGGCTGGGAGACGGGTGAAGGATGATGTATTTTCCGAGGCTGATGCCAATTTTTTTCATAGTTTCATAATAATCAATGCCGTGTAATTTCCCCTTTTTCGCTTTCGTACAGGCAATTACGATTAATCCGAGCAAATTCTGCGGCAATTGATGGAGGTATAGAATGAGGTTTTTCACAGTGAAGTCGTTTATGGGTCAATGGGGTGGAATCAAGCCGATTAACCAGAAAATCAAGTGTCGCAAGGCTCTTTTGTTATTTATGATGAGTGAATTGTGAACGATGGGTTGATTCGGTTCGCTTTTACGAGGATGATGAAGTTCTGTTATATAAACCGATAATCAGTGGGATTGTTCATTCCGTTGGTGGATTTTCCTTTTTGAAAATGATGCCCAACCATATTATATATATCCCCATAAAAAATGCCCCGCCTTGTTGGAGACGGGGCAGTATGTTTTTTTGGGGGAAGTCTGTTAGTAGAGGAAGCTCAGCAGGACGCCTGCGGCGACGGCGGAACCGATAACACCGGCTACGTTCGGACCCATGGCGTGCATGAGCAGGTAGTTGGTGCGGTCGTATTTCAAGCCCTCCACATTGGATACGCGTGCACTGTCGGGCACGGCCGATACGCCGGAGTTGCCGATGAGCGGATTGATCTTGTTCCCGTCTTTCAAGAACAGGTTGAAGAACTTGACGAAGAGAACGCCGGTGGTAGTAGCCAAGACGAACGAGAAGGCACCGAGGAAGAAAATCAATACCGACTTGTAGTTCAGGAAGGTGGAAGCCTGCGTGGAGCAGCCCACGGTGAGGCCGATGAGGATGGTGACAATGTCAATCAAGGCGTTGCTGGCGGTGTTGGCCAGACGTTTGGTTACGCCGCTCTCTTTCAGCAGGTTGCCGAAGAACAGCATACCGAGCAACGGAAGACCTGTCGGAACGATGAATGCGGTGAGCATGATGCAGAGAATTGGGAAGAGGACTTTTTCTCTGTGAGTAACCACGCGCGGCGGGCGCATGCGGATACGGCGCTCCTTATCGTTGGTGAGCAGGCGCATAATCGGCGGTTGGATTACGGGAACCAAAGCCATGTAGGAGTAGGCCGAGATGGCGATGGCACCCATCAGGCTCGGCGCCAGTTTCGACGAGATGAAGATGGCGGTCGGACCGTCGGCGCCGCCGATGATACCGATAGCGCCGGCTTCCATCGGGGTGAAACCGAGCAGCAGTGCGATGATGTAGGCGCCGAAAATACCGAACTGGGCTGCGGCACCAATCAGAATCAGTTTAGGGTTGGATATCAAGGCGGAGAAGTCCGTCATGGCTCCGATGCCAAGGAATATCAGAGGCGGGTAAAAACCCTTTAAAACGCCGAAATAGAGGTAGTTGAGCACGGCGCCGTTTTCATAGACACCCACTTGGAGGCCATCGGTGAACGGGATGTTGCCGACGATGATACCGAAGCCAATCGGAATCAACAGCATCGGCTCGTACTCCTTGAGGATGGCAAGGCCGATGAAGAAGCAACCGATGATGATCATGATGAGGTTGCCGATTTCTGCATTGGCGAAGCCGGTGTAACTCCAAAATTGCTGGAGACCACTGATGAAACTACTTCCACTGTCAAGTTGGAGCAATCCTGATAAGAAGAGGTTATTCATGGAATTCTAAGCTATTGTAAATACTCTTTTATTCGTAAAATGCTATTTGCATTCTGGTTTTTCGCAGATTTCGGTGAGAACTCCGCCGGTGCTTTTCGGGTGGAGGAAACCGATATTGAGACCTTCGGCACCTTTGCGGGGGCACTTGTCAATCAGGCGGATGCCTTTTTCGCCAAGTTCGGTGAGGGCGTTGGCGGCATTGTCAACGCAGTAAGCGATGTGATGGATGCCTTCGCCGCGCTTTTCAATGAAAGCGGCGATGGTGCTCTCTTCGGAAGTGGGTTCCAAAAGCTCGATTTTGGTCTGCCCAACCATGAAAAAGGCGGTTTTAACCTTCTGGTCGGCCACCTCTTCGATGGAGTAGCACTTCAATCCAAGCATGTTTTCGTAAAAGGGAATTGCATCTTCCAAACTCTTAACGGCGATGCCAATGTGTTCAATATGTGATATTTGCATAGAAAAATGATTTTACAGTTTTGGGTTGCAAAAGTACAAAAATATCTATAAGAAAATACATCGTAAATCAGATTGCGCAGATATTTTTTTAGGAAGGGGTGTCAACCGAAAGAATCATCCTTATCCCAACTTCGCTTTGTAGGCTTCGAAATCCGGTTGCGAGAAGAGGATGAACTCGCCCTCCTTGTTCACCATGCCGATGGCGGGGTGCTTCACGCCGTTGAAGAAAGTGGTCTTGACCATGGTATAATGGATCATGTCGTCGAAGACGATGCGGTCGCCGATTTCCAGCGGCTCAGGAAAGGCAAAGTCGCCCATGCCGATGTAATCGCCTGCCAGACAGGAACATCCGCCCAAGCGATAGACGTGTTTGCTGTCGGCGGTGGGTTCGCTCGCGCCCAACACGGTCGGCTTGTAGGGCATCTCCAGACAGTCGGGCAGATGGCAGGAGAAGGAGATGTTGAGCATTGCGATTTTGATGCCCTTGTTTTCAACAATATCCTCCACCGTCGAGACCAGCACGCCGGTCTGCCAGCCCACTGCCTCGCCGGGTTCCAGAATCACATCCTGCAGGTTCGGATATCTGCTTCTGAAATCCTGCAGAATCTGGATGAGGTGCGGTATGTTGTAGTCTTTTTGGGTGATGAGGTGGCCGCCGCCCATGTTCACCCATTTGCACTCGCGGATGAGCGGTGCGAATTTTTCTTCAAATGCCTTCAGGCAATTTTCCAAGGCATAGCTGTTGTTTTCGCAAAGCGTATGAAAGTGCAGTCCTTCAATGCCTTCGGGAAGATGGGCGGGCATATCCTCCGCAAGGATGCCGAGGCGCGAGCCGGGAATGGCGGGGTTGTAAAGGTCGGTTGTCACCTCCGAGTATTCGGGATTGACGCGCAATCCGCAGCTGATTTCTTTGGGAAAAGCGGTGATGGCGGGTTTGTACTTCGCCCACTGCGACAGCGAGTTGAAGGTGATGTGGCTGCTGTAGAGCATCAAATCCTGGAACTCGTCCTCATGATAGACGGGGGCGTAGGTGTGGGCGTCGCAGCCCATCTCTTCCGAAATCAGGCGCGCTTCGTTCAGCGAGCTGGCCGTCGCGCCGCTCAGGTAGTGTCCGATCATCGGGAAAGAGCGCCAGAACGACATTCCTTTCAGCGCGCAGATGATGGACATATCGGCGGCTTTCTGAACCAAATCCAGCAGTTGGAGGTTCGCTTCCAGCGACTCCTCAAACATAATGTAGCAGGGGGATGGGTATTTGTCGAAAGTTTGCATTTTCTTTGGGTAGATTTGGTGACATTAAATTTCCACGGTTTCGCGGAAGGCGGGGATGGTGCTGTTGGCGAAGCCGGCTTCGCGAAGGTGCTGTGAGTAGGCGATGCGGGAGGAATCCTCGCCGTGGACGATGAAGATGTTGGCGACTTTTTTCTTGTTTTGGCAGGAGAGGTATTTGATGAGTTCGCTGTAGTCGCCGTGTCCGGAGAAGGCCTCGATGGAGGCGAGATGGGCTTTGACTTGGTACACGGTTCCGAAGATGGAGACCTCTTTGTCGCCGCGCATGATTTTGGCACCCAGCGTAGTGGGGGAGCAGTAGCCGACGGAGAGGATGGTGGTACGCGGGTTCTCGATGTTGTTGGCGAGGTGGTGTTTCACGCGCCCCGCTTCCATCATGCCCGAAGCGGAAATGATGATGCATGGGCGGTTGTAGCTGTTGAGGCGCTTGGAGTCCTCAATGCTGCGCACATAGTGCAGTTGTTGGAATCCGAATGGGTCGGGGTCGGTTTTGATGTATTCCTGCATCGACTCGTTGAAGCAGTCGCTGTGGAGCCGGAAAATGTCGGTGGCGGCGACGGCGAGCGGGCTGTCAACGAAGATTTCCACGGAGGGCAGGTTGTTGGCGTTGCTCAGTTTCTGGAGCGCATACACGATTTC
>ONXT01000127.1 GCA_900321845.1 uncultured Bacteroidales bacterium
CTCCACCAGTGCCCTGCCCTCATCGGACATATATTGGCTGAAGACAGGGTAATTGTCCTCCAAATCGCCAATTTCCTCCGGCTCGAGTGGCGCGCCCGTATCGCCCTCTACACAGCATTCCCCGCAACACGCCTTCAAATCGCAACAGAAGCAGTTGTCGATCAATTCATCCGAAACCAATACATTGCCTATTACCAACATAGATGAGTGGTTAATATGAATAATGAATAGTGGTGGTCAGGCCATTATCCACTATTCATTATCCAATATTCAATAACTGATTACTTGCCGAGGCGTTCCAATTGAACGGTGAAGTGGCGCATCAACTTGGCTTCCCAGGTGATTTTCACGCCACGCGTAATCTCGTCGCGACGGTCGTACAGGTTCTTGCAAGCAGCGGCAATCACGTCCATGTGGTTGTCGGTATAGACGCGGCGCGGGATGCAGAGGCGTACGAAGTCGAGGCCGCCGAAACGGTTTTCGTGCGTCACGGGGTCGCGGTCGGCGAGCAGATAGCCGATTTCGCAGGCGCGGATGCCGGCTTCAAGATAAAGTTCGCAGGTCATCGTCTGTGCCGGGAACTCCTCTTTCGGGATGTTGGGGAGAATGCGGTCGGCATCCAAGAAGATGGCATGGCCGCCGGCAGGACGTTGGTAAGGAATGCCGTATTCGTCCAATTTCTTGGCGAGATAAGCGACTTGGTGGATACGGGTTTGCAACATGTCGAACTCGGTGTTCTCGTCCAACCCTACCGCCAATGCCTCAAGGTCGCGACCGGCCAAACCGCCATAAGTGATAAAGCCTTCGTAGGGGATGCAGAAGCTCTTCGCTCCTTCGTACCAATCTTTTTTCTTGGTGGCGATGAAACCACCCATGTTCACGATGGCGTCTTTCTTGGCACTCATGGTCATACTATCAACGTAGGAATACATCTCCTTGGTGATTTCCTTGATGCTCTTGTTTTCGTAGCCTTTTTCGCGGGTTTTGATGAAATAGGCGTTTTCGGCAAAGCGGGCAGAATCCATATTGACCGGGACTCCGTATTTATGGCAAAGTTCGCAGGTCTCGCGGATGTTCTTCATACTGACCGGCTGACCACCGACGGTGTTGTTGGTGATGGTAAGTACCATGAAAGGAACATTGCCTTTGTTTTCTTTCAAAACTTTTTCCAGTTTCTTCAAGCCGACATTGCCTTTGAAAGGAACTTCGAGCTGGGTGTCCTTGGCCTCGTCGCAAGTGACGTCGATGGCTTTGGCGCCGCGGGCTTCGATATGGCCTTTGGTCGTATCGAAGTGGGCGTTGCCTGGAACGACCATGCCGGGTTTCACAAGATAGGAGAAGAGGACGTTTTCAGCGGCGCGGCCCTGGTGAGTGGGGATGACATAGCGCATGCCGAAGAGTTTTTTTACAGTGCTTTCGAATTTGTAGAAGCTGGTGGCTCCTGCATAGCTCTCGTCGCCAAGCATCATCGCGCTCCACTGGCCCTGACTCATAGCACCTGTGCCGCTATCGGTCAGAAGGTCGATATAAACCTCTTCGGCCTTCAGCATGAACACATTGTTGTGAGCGGCTGCCAGCCATTTTTCGCGTTCCTCGCGAGTGGACTTCCGGATGGGTTCCACCATCTTGATTTTCCAGGATTCTGCAAAAGGTAATTCCATAGTTTGTATTTTTAATTAGACAATAAATTATTTTGATTTTTGTAATTTCTTTGCATAATGCGCATCGAGCAGAGCCTTGCATGTGGGGCAGTTGCGGCACACCGGCGTATTCTCGTCGGCGATGGCAGTTCGGGTGATATTCCCGATTTCATCGTAGTAATTCCAAGTGCCGATGCAGTTTCCGTTGGCGAAGTGGCCCTGATAACAGATTTTACCATTCTGGTAATAGCAGACTTCGTCGCCGTTTTTCACCCCCATGTCGAACTTGGTGGAGCGCATCTTCTTGCCGGAATCAAAATACTCGATGTATTCGCCGTCGATTTTCCCTTGGTTATAGGTGCATTGCGTACGCACATTGCCGTTCGGGTAAAAGGTCTTCTCCTCCCCTATTTGCACGCCATGGTCATATTTTGCAGTGGACCAAGGAGTTCCGTCATCATAATAGGCATTCCACACGCCATCTTCAAGTCCCTGGTCGAATTTCATCTCCGTATAGAGCGTCCCGTTTTTATGATAGGCGGCATGGCAGACCACCTCATCGGTGCGGTTGCCCTTCTCATCAATCCGGTAGATATCGACATCACGCTTGGCTCCGTTGTCATAGGTCTTTGTCACCACAGAACCAGGCGCGTCCTTATAGGGATCGTAGATTTTCTTCTCGGCTTTGGGCTTGTCGGTATGTTTGCAAGCAGCCAGACAGAGAATCAGGCATAGGACGGTAAAGGGCAAAAGGAGTTTTTTCAGCATCATTTCTTTTCTGTTTCAAAAGGAGCATTCATATCTTTGAGCACTTCGTCGGTGATGTCCTTGGTGGGGTCGGCGCAGATCAGGATGGGCATCTCCTCGGAATAGGTGAAGACGTAGGAGGCCTTTCTGGTGGCGCTGATGCGGGCGGAGGAGGCTTTCAGCGAATCCAACATCGACTTGTTGACACCGCTGGTCTTTTCGTCGATTTTGTTTCTGGCAGCCGTCATGTCGGCTTCCAACTTGCTGTATTCGGCCTCCAGTTGCTGCTGAGTGTTCTGCATCTGGATGTCGGTCAGGATGCCGGCCTGCATATTCTGCTGGAACTGAGCATATTTCTTCTGGAAGCTCTGTTGCTTGCCGGTGAAGAGGGCCTCCTGCTGGGAAAGTTCCGTTTCCAGTTCTTTCTTTTTCTGCTGGAAATAGATGTAATGTTCCTGGATGGTGTCCAGATTGATGAAGAGGACTTCGCCGCTGCCGGGATTGCCGGGGACTGCGGTAGCAACAGTGGCTTTGTCTTGAGCTGCGGTATCTTTTTTACAGCATTTGCCACCGCAGAAATAAAGGATAAAAAGGGCGATGACAGCCGCGACAAGCACGCCGTCGATAATCAGTCCGCACTTGCAGCCGCCGCTTTTGCATTTTCCGTTTTTGGGTTCATTATCCTCGCCGGCAGGAGTCGGGGCTTCCGGCTGTTCGGGTTCAATTTTTACAAATGATTCCTGAGCTGCTTTCGCGCTCTCGTTTTTTAACATTTCTTCGTTTTCTGCCATTTTTATAAATATCTAATGAACAACAAATTTCAGCAGAGGAACACTCCCCTGCAGGTTACAAAAAAGAACGTGCAAAAGTAATAATAATTTTTGAATCAGGCAAATCGGCATCAAGTCTTTCGCACCTGTTTCTTCGCTGCCGGAAAGAGCACGTTGTTAAGGATGAGCCTGTAACCGGGCGAATTCGGGAAAATGTCCAGGTCAGTCGGCGGGTCGCCCACAAAATGCTGA
>ONXT01000130.1 GCA_900321845.1 uncultured Bacteroidales bacterium
ACACCTCGTCTGCTATGAACGCCACCGCCCATACATTTCTGAATTCCATCGACCCCAGCCGCGACGTGTTGGAGTTGACGAACACCACATGCGTACGACCGCCTTCAAGCGTCCAGTGGATTTTATAGTCGCCATCACCATCTACGCTGTATTTGACGCCCGCACTTTCAAGTTCCCGCCGTACCCGGGCATCTGCCTTTGACGAGGATTCGTCAGCCCCGATTTCTCCGAGCTGTGCGAATGATGTCGCGCAAAAAGCGCATATTGCCATTCCGGCAATCATTTTGACGTTGTGGATGTTCATGATCCTATTTCCTTTCGGTTTGAGTTGTGAGAGAAGATTACTTTGCGAGCGTGTCGATTGTCTTGGCAAACGACATTTCGGCCATATTGGCCGCCATGGCACCATCCCGCCCCGCAATGCGGTTGTCGCTGTCGCCTGCACCGCGAAAATCAAGCGACTTCGACATTGCGATGTCGTTTTCATTCAACGATGGCATCTTCAGCGGCTCGCTTTTCTCGATTTGGTTTGAGGTGATTTTCCCGCCGTCTGGCATGCTCTTAAGAAGCGTCATAGACGAATCCGCCGCAAGTGCCTTCGCGCCGTGCAGACGCGTATTTGCGGCTCCAATGCATTTGTCCATCTTTTCGTTGCACAGCCCCACAGAACGTGCGTCCGCAAGACGCTCCGTTCCGATCGAAGCGGCACACGTGCCAGCAGACACCTCTGCGGAATCTTTTGCCGCAAAGGTCTTCTCAAACGAAACGACATTCCCGCCGTCCGCAATAGCCACCGCCGTAATGCACACTACGGCAAGCCCGATTCTCGATTTGATTGTTTTCATTGTCTGTTTTTCCTTTCTCAAAGCCTAGCAACGGCATTGAAAATCTCATGCACTGCATCTATTTTTTCAGGTTTTGCACGAACAAGTGAAAGCACGTCTCTCACGAGGTCGCACTCCTTACGCTCGCTACTGCCCATGGCGGCGGCCATCGGCGCATGGGCCAATGTCGCCAAACGTTGTTGCTGATCAACGACAACCGCAGCGATGTTGGCAAACATGCCGTAAGTCTGGCATTCCTCGGTCGAGAATGGCTTGCCACGATCAAAACGCACTGCGGTTATGACGCCGATCAGATGTTCTCCGATAAGCATCGGCGCGGCGAGGACTGCATTGGGCGACCCATCCCCTCGCACATGATAGAACTTTTCGCCAGCGGACGCGCGTGTCGAGGTTTGGATGTCGTGCGTCAAAGCTGCCATGCCAGTGATGCCCTCGCCGATGGGTACAGTCTTGCCCACAAGTTGACCAAACAATCGCTGAAAATTTGCCAACCCCGTTCTTGACGCAACCATCGCAAAGCGCAGATTCTTCTTGTCCGGTTCTGCAACAAGCAACGAACCTTGGCTTGCATTTAGAATTTTCAACCCTATCTGGATTAACTCTTCAAGGATGAATTGCGTATTTTTGTCGTCTTGAAGCCCAAGAAGATTCCATGCGTCGCTTTTCGCCATATTCTTTTCTCCTTGTTTTCGGCATCAGGTGTTTAGGACAGGCGCACCGGAAGTCACACAGCCGTCTTTCCACCTGAAAGCGGAGCCACCTTTATGATGGAATTCGGCAAGCTGAGTACGCGTCAACTGACCCGCACCATTCTTTATAGGGATTTCAATTCCAAAAATGATGAAATCTCCGTCCGAGACAGGCTTCCCGTTTGCACCAACAACACAGATCTCCAGAGGTGCCTCTGGTTGATCGACATCCGGGAAGGTCATGGTTGCCCTCCAGAAATGAATGTCGTCGTACGCAACCGATGACTGAAGTACTAGTACGGCAGGCGACTCGGCGGCAATTGCATCAACGCATTCATCGGGCGAGCTATTGTTGCGGAGCATAAATCCATTGGTCATCTTTGCCAGAAATTGACGCCACAAGGCCTGTTGGCGTTTCCGATCCTGCTCAAACGCCACAGATGTGCAGACGAAAGCCAATGCCGCCCTGCACTCACGGCAATTAAGAAGGTGCTGGAACACCGAACTTGCATCCGAACGCCCTATCTCGGAATGCTCAACAACGGCAAGGATCGTTTCCGCCGACGGACATGTGTTATGCGTTATCTTCGTCACGGAACTTGCGCATGGTCTTCTGCGCCCTGATGTTGATTTGATCGACATTGTTTATCGTCTTCCCTAGAAACGAACCGACAACCTTGCTCGAAAGTCCGAGGTCGTTGCGCAAGAGTAGAACAAGTGCATATGTGGGGTTTTGCGCCCACAGACGGGCAAGCATGCAATTTGTCGATTTGATTTCATCTTTCAGTTGAGTTGATTGTGAACTATCTTTCTGCGTGGTTTGAGCATTCTCAAGCACCTCATCTGACAGAAGAAAATCAAATTCTTTACTTGTCTCGCGTATCAATCCCTGCGCCGCATGATAGATGCGCCAATATAAAAACGAACTAAACCGACATTCATACCTGAAATTTCGAAGCGCAATGAAGTTGTTTTTCCTCAGATCCAGAAACACCTTGCTTGCAATCGCATCTACGGGAATTGAGTACCTGGCCAGCATCTCAGCGACACCCTTGACATTTGCGCGCACAAGCGGCGTTATAAGCTCCGTCACTACATAATTCCATGCGGCCTCGTTCTCTTCCATCAAGGCTGATACGAGTTTACGATCACTCAGCTCCCCGCACTCTATCGGCCGAGAAGTATCGCTTTTCGTACTGTCTGTTTCGTCCCGTTTCATTTTCATCTCTTTTCTGTGATTCGATCCTTTTCGCTACTTTTTTCGATGTGACACGAATCGAGCCGATAAAGAACATCTCTCCGTGCCTCACGAGAGGCCCTGCGATTTTACCTTATAGGGAACACGAAGAGGGGGTAGGCGCCGTACGCTTCCTCTGCAAAGTACCGCCCTATGAGATTTCTCGGTCTTCTCGTGACAACTGCTCAGCAGCATGCAAATTGCCGTCGGCGGATTTCTCCCCGCCCCTTGTGACTGTCTATAGGCTTTGTCCTTCCATTTGCAGTTCGGAGTTAAAGATGTTGTAACGGCCATGCGTCGAGAATTGCGATTGGGAGTTACAATAAAGAAGGTACCGTCTCCCGCCATTGGTGGGAAGTTGTCTGCCATGAGGCGATAGGCGCTAGTCAACGCCATCAACCACTTCTTACCCTTTTTGCTTGTCATTTTGATGCCGCCCCTTCTTCGCGCAAGTGAGGTCTTGCTTCAAGGTTATGGTGTGTGCGCACCACTTGGCCATGAGAAAGCGCAAGTACTTTGCGCACAAGGCCCTCCTTGGTTAGGCCGTCCTCCCGCGATATGCCATCCAGCAATCCAGGGGATTCCCTTTCAACGATTTCGACGATTTCGTCAACCTTTCTCATTATCTAACCCTCTTTTGATTTGTGCCTCTGCTTCGAGTACATGCCTGTAGGCGCTTATGCGTGCGCGAAACTTTTCAGCCACACTTCCATTCACAATGATGCCAGAACGAGTCGCTTCACATACTATGCCGCTTCGCAAAACATCTGTAAGGGTCTTGCTCTGCCGTTCGGCGGTCAGGATGGCGATGGCCTTCTCCTCGGCTGAAAGGTAAAATGACACCCTAAACACGCCGGGAGCGTGCTTTCCGTGGCGCGAGCCGCCATCCGTTCTCTTCGGTCTCGCCATAGCGTGTCGCCAATTTGCCTTTATTTTGACACATTATATCACAAGGTGTGTGCGCACCACAAGAAGGTTCCGCAAAAGAGCATCGCGACTTCCGTCACTGCCATGCCAGTGCCCAAACGAGGCACGGCAGGAGGGTAGCCGAAGGGACGCAAGAGGGTAGCCGTACCGAGGCGAGAGGGTAGCCGTACCGAGGCGGGAGGGTAGCCGTGCCAAACCAAAGGGTAGCCGTACTGCCGACGAAGGATACGGGCTCTCAGGCGCCCGACAGGTGACGATGCAGCGGGAAGCGAAGAAAGCAAAAAGAAACCCCGACATAAGCCGGGGTTCCTTTTTGTGCAGGCACGCGGGACGCGTGCCTCTACCGACGGCGGCCGCGGAACGACCGCCGAACCGATTACAGCACGGGGAGCTTGGCAAGCTCGGTGAGGAGCTTGTAGTTCTCCTTGAAGCCGGCCTCGGCCTTCTCGAGCATCTCCTTGGCCTTGTCGGGCCCGGCGATCTTCACGAGCTGACGGAAGCGGTTCTCGCCGAGCTCCTTCGAGACGGCGTTCGCCGCAAAGGAGACCGTGTCGGACTTGTCCTTCGAGTCGATCGTGAGGCCGTTCTTGCCCTGCGCCGCAGCCGTCGGGTTGTAGCGCCACAGC
>ONXT01000275.1 GCA_900321845.1 uncultured Bacteroidales bacterium
TATACGATGGATGGATAACCAACGTCAGATTCACGATGCTGTCGCAACCATGGGTGGTTTGACGGTTGAAAACGTAACGTCCGGAGACCGAATTCTCATCGAAAGTGGTGTCACGCCAATCGTAAGGCAGTTCATTTTCACAAAGAGTCAAATACTCGTCGGATTCAATGCTTTGGTTTACAGTCAATTTCAGCGTAACCAAGCTATCACAACCTGCTTGCGAAAGGCGGTTGAACAAGAACGTGCCGCCACGGGTACCAACTTCGAAAGTCGTGTCTCTCCAAGTATAGGGCAGCTCATTCTCGCAAATAGTGAGTTCTTCGGTTTGATTAAACTTCGGATTCACCGTCAAACGAAGAATGACGATACTGTCGCAACCGAATACCGTGGTTTCGGAGAAGTTATAAGTACCCGTAACCGAACCACGCGGGATGATATTCCCCCGCCATACCACAGGCAGTTCATCTTCACAAACCGTCAAATACTCCGTTGAGCCGAAACTTTCGTGAACGAAAAGATTGAGTACCAGCACACTGTCGCAGCCGGCCTGTGTCGTGCGATGAAGAGTGTAAACGCCATCGCGGGTTCCGACCTGGAAAGTGGTGTCACGCCAATCGTAAGGCAGTTCAGAACGGCAAATATGCGCCGTTTCTTCAATGCTATTCGGCTGGTTCACAGTCAAATTCAACACCGTAATACTGTCACAGCCATAGATATTTTGATTTACGAAACGATAAACACCTGTAGTGGTTCCTTCTTCGAAAGTGGTATCCAAAAAAACAAGCGGCAAATCATTTGAACAAACAGATTGAGATAGTTCCTGATAATCAGCGGAATGAACGTTGAGATGCAATTGGGCGGTGCTTTCACAACCAGACGCATTCAATCTGACTAATTCATAATCGCCGCTTTGCGTACCGACTTGGAAGATGGTGTCACGCCAAGCGTAGGGGAATTCCGATTCACACAAATCCAGGGTTTCCTCACTGTCGGTGGCCTCATTGATAACCAGATTCAAGGTTACGGTGCTGTCGCAACCTTTGGCAGTCTGTAACCGATATTGAAACACATTACTTTGAGCATCCTGACCAAAAGTGATGTTGCGCCAAGTATAGGGCAGGTCGGCGCGGCAAAGTTCAAGTGTAACTTCTTCATTATAAACGGGGTTGACAATCAACGCGAGTGTTACGATACTATCGCATCCGAACTGGGTTTGACGATTGAAGGTGAAAACCTCACTGGCAGTTCCTTGACCGAAGGTCGTATCACGCCACGTATAGGGCAATTCATCGGCACAGATTTTCAAAACCTCTGTTTCATATTTGCTTTCATTGACCGTGAGATTCAAAGTTACGATACTATCGCAACCGAACTGAGTTGTGCGATTAAAAACATAGACACCCGTTTCCGTGCCTGGTCCAAAGGTGGTGTCGCGCCAAGCGTAATAAGGAGACAAATCCTGCTGGCAAATCGTCGCACTTTCAGTCAGATAGTAAGAGGGATGTACGATCAGGTGAAGATGTACCGTACTGTCGCAATTGTCAATGGACACCCTATTGAAGATGAAGTCAGAATCCACGCTGGCTACCTCGAAATCGATATCGCGCCAACGGTAAGGCAGTTCGTTTTCGCAAATCACCAATGTATCGAATTGATTATAAGAAGGATTGATTGACAAATCCAATGCCACGATACTATCGCACGAATAGGCAGCCGCTTGGGGCAGCGTGTCGATATACAAGCCCGATTCGGTAAATACTCTTCCGAGCCAGGAGAAGGAATCGCAGGATACAACGATGGCGGTGTCGCCATAAACGGAACAATATGGGGTAAAGGTCACCACATCGCTATAGGGAGAAGGATTGGCTCTGTCGCACAATGCTTGGACATAAACATCGTAGGTTCTGCCTCCCACTAAGTCCGTGAGATCCAAGGTGGTATCCGAAGTAATGATGGTGGTATCGCCTGCGCCGTGGGCAAAACCGGTTTCGCCATATTCCACCAACCACTCCTGCTCTAAATCCCCTCGGTTCCATGAGACAGTGGCTGTTGTCATCATCACATCCGACACGTTCACGTTCGTCACGGGCTGGCAGGGCAGGAACTCGATGGCGATGTCATCCACAGAGGCGCTAAAGCTACCCCATGCGAAGGAATTGTACCACTGGAAAGCGAGGCGCGCATTACGCGGGATGGAGCGGTTATAAAGCGAAGTGGAGAAATCGCGGAGGTTGGCATCCACCGTGGGAATCGTATCCAGCACGACAAACGAACTGGGGTCGGTCACATTCGTTAGATAGCCCAAGGTCAGCACCGCACTGGCGATATATTGAACTTTATAGGAAAAGGAGATTTCAGTGCCATTCAAATCAGAGTCGAACCAAGGCAGAATGGCGAAATTCCGAGGATAAGAACTGCCAGAGGTCATCTGCAAGCTTTGTCCATGGCAAACATACTGTTCGTAACTCGCATTGGGGGCGTAGGTAACGTGCGGGGCATATTGCGCAGAGGCATTGGATATGGCTGTCCAGCAAGGAGGAACAGTGCCTGCGACACCATAACTTGTGGCAGGATAGCTCTCAAAATCCTCATGGTATGGCAATTGTGCAGCCCCGCAAGGTGTTTGGATACGTGCAACAACAGAATCCGAAAGTTCATTTTCGCCACACATGGAATAGACGCGAAAATCGTATTGAGAATTGGCCGTCAAGTCAGTGAGTACCAAGGAAGGCTGAGTCGCATACGCCACGCTTCCTGAACCATGCACGAAATCGGCGGGACCGTACTCTACCACCCAAGCATGCTCGCCCCAACCGCGTTCCCAACTGAGGAAGGCAGAGGTGTCGGAAGTAAAGGCTGCCGTAAGGTTCTTAGGTGCGACACAAAGATCAAGGGAGTCGATACGGACTCTATCCAAAATGCAATAGGCGGCCGAATCCGTGTTGTGCCAGCAAAAGGCAAGGCGTGCCGAATCGGGGAATACGACATCCTGCAAACTTTGAGTGTGTGCCGTCGCGAAACCTGACGAAAGAAGCGTATCCAGGGGAACGAACTGCAACGTATCCCCTACCGGATGGACATAGCCGTAACTGAAGACACCTACACCCGCGCGCTCAGTCTTATACATGAAATCCAACTCCAAGTCATTCAATGAGTTGGAAAGATACGGAAGGATCACGTAATGGTCGGTTCCGAACAAAGCGCTGTCGCCCGAAAGCATCAAAAGAGAAGCATTCTGGATGGCGAAGTCCACAGACACATGCGGCGCGTAGGCCGTATCGGTTCCGTTGCCAATCCATTGCCAGCAATCAGGAAGGACTCCGCGCTGATTCCACGCGGTCGCCGAATCAGCATCAAAATCACAGACGAAAGGCACTTCCACAGGATCGCACGTAACTGCCGGCATTTCCACCACAGAGGAGTCAACTCCCGGGGTTTCATCCACCAATTCCTGCGCAGAGAGGCCCACCGTCAACATCAGTACAGCCAAAAACAGAAAGGTTTGTTTCCATTTCTTACATCCTTTAGCAAATATGAAAAGTGAAATTTCTTTGCCCATAATATCTATCTTTTTAATTATCAATTCATTACAATTACACTACAACTTAAAAACGACAAAAAGCCATTTTTCATTATTGCGTGCAAATTTACAATAAATAATTTTTCTCTTTTGCTAATAATTCATAAAAACAACACCGCTGAAATCCAATTAAAATCGTAACTTTGCGGCTCAAAAAAAACAAATTATGGTCACTACTCGCTTTATTACCGAAGGAGCCCATTCTTTCCTTCCACAAGATTTATTCGTCGCCGAAAAAGAAAGCATCAACAATGCTTATAATCAATTAGTTACAAAGCAAGGCGCAGGCAATGATTTTTTAGGCTGGCTCTCCTTGCCCGAAGAGATCTCCACCGATGAGATTTCAAAAATCAACCGAGTGGCTTCCCGGTTGCAAGCGCAATCGGAGGTGGTCGTCGTCATTGGAATCGGAGGCTCCTATTTGGGTGCCCGAGCCGTGATTGAAGCACTTCAATCCCATTTTAGAATGTTGGAAGCCAACGCGGACTGCCCTCTTGTACTTTTTGCAGGCAACAATATCAGCGAGGACTACCTTTTTGATTTACAGAAAGTTCTTGACAAAAAAGAGTACTCACTCATCGTCATTTCAAAGTCTGGCACCACCACCGAACCCGCCATCGCTTTCCGCATCCTCAAGGAGCATTGCGAAAAAAAATATGGCAAGGAGGAGGCGAAAAAACGCATTGTCGCCATTACCGACAAAGCACGCGGGGCATTGAAAAAATCTGCCGACAGCGAAGGATATGACACGTTCGTCATTCCCGACGACGTGGGCGGGCGCTACTCCGTTCTCACCCCCGTCGGACTGCTTCCCATCGCGATAGCAGGGTACGACATCCAACTTTTGATAAAGGGCGCACGTGATATGAGAGAGGAGCTCCTGGCGCAAACCCTTATCGACAACAACCCCGCCATGCAGTACGCACTGATTCGCAACTACTTGTACAACAATGGGAAACGAGTTGAAATGATGGTCACCTACGAGCCGCGTCTCTACTATTTCATCGAGTGGTACAAACAACTTTTCGGCGAAAGCGAGGGCAAGGAGAACAAAGGGATCTTCCCCGCCGGAGCCACTTTTTCCACCGACCTGCACTCCTTAGGGCAATATATTCAGGAAGGTGAACGCCTTCTTTTTGAGACCGTGATTTCCGTTGAAAACGCCAACCACACTTTACCCATCCCCTTCGACGAACAGAACATCGACGGGCTCAACTACCTGCAACAGAAGAAGATACACGAAATCAACCTCACAGCGGAAATTGGCACACGCATTGCGCACATCGATGGCGGAGTGCCGAACCTTCGCATCGCCATCCCCAATATTTCCGAAGTCACCTTGGGTGAATTAATCTATTTCTTTGAATTTTCCTGCGCGCTCGGCGGCTACTTGTTGAATATCAATCCTTTCAACCAGCCCGGCGTGGAAGCCTACAAAAAGAACATGTTCAAATTGTTGGGCAAGCCGGAATAGTGCTGTCAACTGATAGCAACGTTCAATCTCTGTTCAATCTCTCTCTGTTCAATCTCTGCTTTTCAACTTCGAAGAGCAGGATGCCTGTTGCCACGGAAACATTCAGTGAACGGATGGTGCCTACCATCGGAATGCGCACGGAAGCATTGCACTTGCGCAGGTAGTCCCATGCGATGCCCTCGTACTCGTTGCCCATAATCAGGCATAACGGCTGCGTGAAATCCTTTTCGTAGTAGGTGTTTTCTGCTTTTTCGGTTACGCCAACCACTTCTATTCCAGATGATTGCAGGTAGTCAATCACCTCCACCAGATTGGAATGGCGACAAACGGGCACTTTATGGAGTGCGCCGGCAGAACTCTTCACCGCATCCTCGTTCAGTTGCGCCGCGCCCTTTAAGGGTAGGATGATCGCATCCACGCCCGCACATTCGGCGGAACGGGCAATCGCTCCAATATTACGGACATCCGTAATCTTATCCAAAATCAGCAGAAACGGGACCTTCCCCTGCTCAAAAAGCCAAGGCACAATCTCATAGATGTCGTCATACTCAATCGCCGACATCATCGCCACCACACCCTGATGGTTGCCGCGGGTGTATTTATTCAACCTCTCGGCTGGAACATACTGGAACGGGATTTTGCGTTCCCGAACCTGAATGAAGAGATTTTTGAACAGAGGACCACCCAAGCCCTTCTGCAACAGTATCTTGTCAATGGTTTTACCGCTCTGCATCGCCTCCAGCACGGGGCGCATTCCATAAATAATTGATTCTTCCTGCATTGCTATTCTTTCAAAATCCACGCCTTAAGTTGATGACGGTCAATGAACTCCTGCGCCTCCGCTTCCGTTGAAAATACTCCGAGGCAAACGCGCAGATGCGAATTGCCGCTTTGCTTTACAATCATCGGATTGTACTTGTCGAAACCAGCGATGCGAATGTGCTTCTCGCAGTCCGTTTCGCTGGCGAAACTGCCATGGACGACATAGAATTTGCCCATTTGGAAACCGACAATGCGGTACTTGTTATCAGCCGTAGTGGCAATCTGTTCAGGTTCTGGTTCGGCTTCCGGCGCAAGCTCATGAATTTCAACAACATCCATTGCCAGCGTATCCGACAACGTATCTTGCATGGCAACATCGTTGGGTTCCTCCGCGGGAAGCGTCTCCTCGACCGCGCTGGTGTCGGCATCGACCTTCGTTCCGTCCAATTTCTCCGAGATAA
>ONXT01000081.1 GCA_900321845.1 uncultured Bacteroidales bacterium
CTCGGTTTCGCTCAGATTGGCAACCTCTACCATGAACTGCTCCTTGTCGGCGTATTTCTCAAACGCCTCCTTCAGGTTCTTGCTCTCCTCATCCGACAGTTTCGATGGCATCGCCTCGTCTTTCTCAATCAGTTTGTCAATCACATCGGCGTCCACGCGAGCAAAGCGGGCTTTTTCGAGTTTTTGTTCCAGGATATTGATGAAATGGGTGTCGAGGAACCCGTCCATCAGCAATACGTCGTAGCCCTTTTGCTTGGCTGCCTCAATGTACACGTGCTGTGCTTCGGCGTTGGTCGCGTAGAGGTGTACCACGATGTCGTTCTTGTCCTTTTGCAGCGTTTCAATCTTCTGTCGGTACTCTTCCGGTGTGAAGTACTTGCCCTCCAAGTTCTTGAAGAGGATGAAGCTCTTGGCGCGGTCGTAGAACTTCTCGTCCGTGGCGCAACCGTATTCGATGAACACCTTCAGGTCGTCCCATTTCTTTTCAAATTCCGCACGGTCGTTCTTGAAGATTTCCTCCAGTTTGTCAGCAACTTTCTTTGTTATATGTGCAGATATTTTTTTAACATTGGCATCCGATTGCAGGTAGGAACGGGAAACGTTCAGCGGAATGTCGGGTGAGTCGATTACACCTTGCAGCAGCATCATGAATTCGGGGATGATGCCTTCGAGCTGGTCGGTGATAAACACTTGATTACAATAGAGTTGCACGCGGTCTTTGCGGATTTCCATTTGGTTGCGCACCTTGGGGAAATAAAGGATGCCGGTCAGATTGAACGGATAATCCACATTGAGATGGATTTGGAAAAGCGGCTCCTCGAAATTCATCGGGTAGAGTTCGCGATAGAATTTGAGGTAATCCTCCTGTTTCAAATCTTTCGGCGACTGTTTCCACAACGGGTTGGTGTCGTTGATGATACGCGGAGTGCGCACCTCTATGTCCTTCTCTTCGGGCTTCTCTTCCCCCTCTTTCTTTTCGGAATCCTCAACTTTCTTCTTCTCGTGGTGGATTTCTTCTCCACACTGAATCGGTATGGGCAGAAAACGGCAATACTTGTGCAGCAGCTCGATGATTTTGGGCTCACTCAAAAAATCAGCTTCGTCGTCGGCGATGTGCAGGATGATGTCGGTGCCGCGGTCGGCTTTCTCCACTTCCTCCATCGTGTAGTCGGGGGAACCGTTGCAAGTCCATCTAACAGCCTTTGCATCAGGCTGATATGATTTGGAAATGACCTCCACTTCGTCGGAAACCATAAACGAGGAGTAGAAGCCGAGACCGAAATGACCGATGATGTTGGCATCCTCGCTTTTGTATTTTTCAAGGAATTCCGTTGCACCGGAGAAGGCGATCTGGTTGATGTACTTGTCCACCTCTTCGGCAGACATGCCGATGCCGCGGTCGGAAACGGTGATGGTTTTGGACTCTTTATCTACCTTGACTTGGATGGTCAAATCGCCGAGTTCACCGTCGAATTTGCCCATCGTGGACAGCGTTTTGAGCTTTTGCGTGGCATCCACGGCGTTGGAAATCAGCTCGCGGATGAAAATGTCGTGTTCGGAATACAAGAATTTCTTGATGACGGGGAAGATGTTCTCCGTCTGTACGTTGATTTGTCCTTTCGTTTGCATAGTATGTTTTTTTTATTGTAATCTGAAATGAGTGAATAGTGGATGGAAGTGAGGTTAGTGTAGTAGGATATAAAAAAGCGGGAACATTAGTGCAAAGTTTGTGCCAAAACGGGAAACTGACAAAATGGCAGAAAAAAAGAGTGACGTGGACGCCACTCTTTGCAAATTCCTTTTTTATAATTATCAATTACTTGCTAATCAATAAATTCTGAGTGGATGATTCTCCGTTTTTGAAAACTACACGTACCAAATAGAGACCGTTTGCGAAGTTGCTGACATTGATGCACTGTTCGTTCGTGGAAAGCATTTTTTCTCCAATCGCATTGTAAATGCAGATGTCGTCGATGTTTTCTCCTGCAATATTAACAATGGTATTTGCAGGATTCGGGTAAACGGAGAACGTTTGTGCCTCGTTTTCTTCAACGCCTACCGGAGCCATACAAGAAACGAAGAAGTTGTAGATTTCAGTGGCGTAGTCGATGTCGTTTTGCGGGGTGTAGTACCACGTATGGTCACCGCCGTTAACTTTGATGAAGGCGACTTTCGTACCGTTGGTGCCGTTGGTGTAGAGCGATTGCTCGAAAGTGAGCCCGTCGTTGTGGGAGTCGGGATAGTTGGTCACTTGTGGGGTGGTGCCGCACTGGTTGAAGTTGCGCCAGAACTCCACGGTTTGCTCTGCGCCGATGCCTACATTGGCGTTAAAGCCCTGCATGTTCATCATGGCGGAGTCGTAGCTGACGGTTCCGTCGGCGGTTCCATGGATGTGCATTGCGTTGATGGGGGCGACAGGTGTCCTCGATGTCATGTCATTGCCGATGGTGCCGCTTACGGAGGCGATGGCTCTGATGCGGTCGCCATGCTCAATAGCCATGCGGTTCGACATGAAGCCACCCATTGAGAAGCCCGTCATGAATACATTGTTCTGGTCCACGTTGTAGTTGGCAATCAAGTCGTCCAAAATGGCCAGCAGGAAGCCTGCATCGTCCACCTCCGCATTGACAGTGAGGTTGATGGGGAGGCTGTAACCGCTATATTCGAATGTCGTGTTGACGGTGATTCCCGCGTTCCATGCGGTTCCGATGCTCATGGAATAGACCAGAATCGTAGCGGTAGCTACAGTAGCTTGCGGATAAATCACAATCCAGCCGTGTTGGTCGGCAATCTCCTTGAATCCCACGTTGGTGAGGCCGGTCATTTCGTCACCCAAGCCGTGGAGGACAAAAAGGACGGGTGAGGGAGTGGAGGGATCGTAACTGGCAGGCACGTATTTCAAATACTGGCGAGTGCTGTCATCCCAAGTCATGGTTTCCGTTGTTTGCGCTGATAATGAAAACATTGTAATCATCATAGCCAAAAGGGTAAAGAGTTTTTTCATACGCTTTATGGTTTAATTAATAATTATGATAGTTTTTGCTTGTATTCCCGTGGAATTCAATCGGCAAAAATACGATTTTATATTGATACTTCGTTTGTGATTATTGATTATTTTTGCGCTTTCAAAAAGATTATGGAAAAAATCACGCTTCGAACCACCAACCACCATCAGTCTGACATCTTCATAGATACTGATTTCACTCATTTTAACACGATTTTGCAAAATTTTAATGCAGATGAACGGTCTGTTTTTGCAGTTGTTGATGAAAAGGTGGATGAATTGTACGGATCTCGTTTCCCGTTCCCCAAGCTGACCATCAAGGCCGACGAAGCACACAAGACGCTGGAAACCGTGGAGTTGATCTTGCATTGGTTGATGGGGCAAGGAGCCGATCGCGATGCGCTGCTGCTCGGTGTCGGCGGTGGAGTCACTACCGATGTGTGTGGGTTTGCCGCCGCAATCTACAAACGCGGCATCGACTGCGCCTTTGTTCCCACCACGCTCTTGGCGATAATTGACGCCTCCATTGGTGGCAAAAACGGCGTGAACGTGCTGGGATTCAAGAATATGGCCGGCACCGTCCGCCAGCCGAAGTGGGTGTTCGCCAGTTGCGACTTTCTCCGCTCGTTTTCGCGCCAAGAGCTGTATAAAGCTCTGCCGGAAATGTTCAAGGTTTTTCTGATAAAGGGAGAGTATTTCCATGAGGCTGCTGATTTCTTCGCGAAAAACGATGTTAATGCAGTTGGATTTTTCGAAAAAATGCAGTTTTTCATCACGGAAGCTGTCCGCATCAAATGCGGAGTCGTGGCTGCCGACGAGTTTGAAGAGGGGAGGGGAGCCATCGGTCGGCGCATCCTGAACCTGGGACATACATTTGCCCATGCCATCGAGCATTGTACCGCCCGCTACTCACATGGAGAAGCGGTGGGAATTGGTCTGGTGGAAGCGGCTAAAAATGGGCATTGCACTGATATACAGCAAATAGAAAACGCGCTCAAGGCTTGCGGACTGCCCTATCAATTTCCTGCGGAGATTTCGGTGGCGGAGATGAAATCCGCGATTTTCCAAGACAAAAAAAACACCGACGGCCTCGTTAACTTGATCGTGTTGGAGGCCATCGGCAAA
>ONXT01000186.1 GCA_900321845.1 uncultured Bacteroidales bacterium
AGAAATCGGCGACAGCCATCCCCATCGAGCTGACGTTGCAGATGATGTACAATCCGGAGGCGAACAGTGTCTATATGTTCGTGCCTGGCATCATCACCTTGATTATGATTATTGTAACGGCGCTGATGTCATCCATCACCTTGGCAAGGGAGTCGGAGACCGGCACGATGCGGATGCTGCTGATTGCGCCGGTCAAGAAAATCCATGTGGTCATCGGCAAGGTCATCCCCTATATGATCCTGTCTTTCATATCCACCATCATCATTCTGATAATCAGCGTTTTTGTATTCAAGATGCCAATTAATGGCAGCATCTGGCTGCTTTTGCTTCTATGCATCATTTTCATGCTGACAGCGGCCTCGTTCGGCATCGCCATCTCCGCAATGGTAAAAACACAGATTGATGCGATGATGATTACGATGATGGGATTGTTTCTGCCCACCGCCCTGCTTTCCGGGTTCCTATTCCCCATCGACAATATGCCATTTATTTTCCAAGTCTTGGCCAACATATTTCCTGGAAAATGGTTCATCATAGCGCTTAAAGACGTGATGCTCAAGGGATCCGGCTTTTTTGACATTTGGCTTTACATGCTGATACTATTTGGCATGGCGGCATTTTTGCTTTCAGTAAGTTTAACGAGATTGGATAGGAGGAGGTAGCATGCGCGTCATATTAATACTTATCAAGAAAGAGTTTCTGCAAGTTTTCCGCAATTCTTTGCTTTGGAAAATCCTGCTTATTGCGCCCATTGCCGAATTCCTCCTGTTCCCCTTCACGGCGGATTACGAAATCAAGAACGTACATATCGGCTTCATCGATTATGATAAATCGAAGATGACCACCGAGATCCAATCGAAATTTTCTTCTTCCGAATACTTTATCAATCACGGAGTTATCAATTCGCGAGCTGAGGCTGAAAGGTTGATGCAGGCTGATGAGATCGACTTCATCATCGAGTTCCCGGACGATTTCGAGAAGTCGGTCGTCAAGCAGCAGCCCACGAAAATAGCCATCACAGCCAACGCCATCAATACGGTGAAGGCGGGGTTAGGCAGTGAATATGTGCAGACAGTGCTCGCCAATTATTTGATGGATGTCGCTGCCGGTATGCCGAATATCCAGCAGGAGCAGCAGGCCAATCTCATCGCGACAAACATCTACTGGTTCAACGAGCAAATGAGTTACAAGAGTTTGATTGTCCCTGGGTTGCTCATCATACTGGTCACTTTGATCGGTGCTTACGTAACCGCGCTTAACATTGTGAGAGAGAAGGAATTAGGCACCATTGAACAAATCAATGTTACGCCCATCAAGAAGTGGCAGTTCCTATTGGGGAAAATGATTCCGTTCTGGATTTTGGGAATACTTGAATTCGGTATAGGGCTGATAATCATGCGGTTTGTATTTGGTATTTCCATACAAGGAAGTTTAGGTCTGCTGCTCGCCCTCACCGCCGTATATCTCCTCGTTATGCTCGGCCTCGGATTCTTCATCTCTAGTGTATCGAAAACGCAATTACAAGCCATGTTCATCGTTTTCTTCCTGTTCATCCTATTCGTGATGATGGCGGGCGTGCTTACACCGATCGAGGGAATGCCAGATTGGGCCAAATACATCAACTACATAAATCCCATGTCCTTCTTTATGGTGGCCATCAAGACAATAATCCTGAAGGGAAGCGGATTTGAGAGCATTCAGGAACAGTTCTACATACTTGTGACAATGGCTGTTCTGCTAAATACGGCCGTACTCCTCTCCTACCGTGAAAAGACTCGCTAAAGAACAAAGCAAACGACCTAATTCACTATCAGCATGAATTGCGGATTATGAGTATCACAAATTAATATTGAAAGATGATAAGGCACAAGTGTCTAATACTGACATTGTTATTTCATATTTCGCTGCATCTTTCCGCGCAAGACAGCGCCTCTGTCATTCAGCACGAGAGTCCTCTGAGTTTTGAGGTGTCGTACAGTGGCGACCTGATGGGGAATGTTGTCGGCGGCATCAAACAAGGCGGTACTTACTTGGGTTATGCACAGTTGGGCCTACTTTTGGATTTCGAAAAAATGGGGGCATGGAAGGGAGGATTGCTCTGCATCAAGGGCGGGAACACCCATGGCGGCACTCCCTCTGAGACCTTCATGGGCGATTTTCAGATCGCCGACAACATTGAAGCGGGCAACCACACTTTCCTACAGGAACTTTGGTTTTCACAAACCATACGGCAATTTGAGCTGAAGGCGGGTTTGCAGAATTTCAACGCTGATTTTACGGCGTGCGAGTCCGCTGCGCTGTTTGTAAACAGTTCCTTCGGCATCCATGCCGTCCTTACCGACCACATCACACTACCGATATTCCCCATTATGGGCTTGGGCGCGAATCTCCGCTGGAACTTCCGAAATGACATGTCATGGATTGTTGGCGCATACGACTGTCCCTACGACTTTGAGGAGAACCCCTATAATATCCATTGGAAATTCACGAAGGAGAAGGGCGGAATTTTAGCCACCGAATACCAATACGCACCCACCATCAAAAATGAATTGCAAGGACAATATCAGGTGGGATTCACCTATGAAACTGCCGGACGAAATTGGGGCGTCTATCTGAATGCCTCGCAAGCCGTGTGGAAACGCAATCAAAGAACACTCAACCTGTTTGTAATGAGCGCTTTAGAACGTCATTTATCAGAGCACATGTACTTCCAGATTAGTGGCGGTGCCACTATGACGGGCGTGTTTTCAAAAAAAGGAAGGGACGTGTTAGGCATAGCCTGCACATCGGCTATGAGCAGCAACAAACTGGAACATGAAACGGCGATTGAGTTGACCTATCAGTATCAGATTCACGAATTCATCTATTTACAACCTGATATTCAATACATCATCAATCCGAGTGGGACCGAAGAAGAATTAGATAATGCTTTGATGCTTTTGCTGAGACTGAAAATCGAGTTTAATCGATAAAGAAGTTTTCATTCAACCAGCGACTCAAGAGGGTGAGCTTGTCTTTGCGGTAATAGCGGCGGAATGCGAAACGGTCGTACTTTTCATCTTGCATGATTTCCGTATTGATTTGAAGCGGCAAAATAGGCTGCACGGGGCGGTTCAAACGGCGAAGACGGCGTTTTTGCGGACGGAAGCCCCTGTTATTCACCAAATTAACTGAAGGCACGACACTCAGTCCGCCCGTTTTCCAGAGATGGAAGAAGTACTGATATTCCCACAAGTCCACGTTGTTTTTCTGCAATAAATGATAGCGTCGCTGCCAGAAATTAAAGACTTTGCTCTTGAAAAAGTACTTGTTGGAGATTTCATTGAAATCAAAAGACTCCAAGTCTTTCATATTCAAATCAAAGCCTTCCCAGCGGTTGCGCCACGTTGCAAAGCCCCAGGTGTGCGGATAGGCAGAAAAGAAATAGGACTTGTCCCATAGATTATGTTTATAGATGTTGCAACCACCGATATGGGCAATTCTCGTGTCATCACGGTAGAGATCCAGCAATTCCTTGCAATAGGTGAAGAAATCGAGATTCGGAAGCGTGTCGTCAAAGAGTACAATTCCTTCCGGCTCATTTTCGAAGAACCAATTGATGGCGTTGACCACCATCTGGGATTTCCCGTAATGCTTGTCGAAGAAGAGTGTTTTCATCTCGCAATCCCATTCGGGCATGAACACGCAGCGTGTTTCCAAGCAGAGTTGGCAGTCGATTCGGTCGTTTTCGAGCGGCCCATCGGCAGCAACGTATAGACGGGCAGGCTTCACCTTGTGAAGGACAGTGAAAAGGTCGTGTGTAAAAGTGACGCGATTATAAACGATGGCTAAGACAGGAACGTCAAACATAATTGGTTGGTTTATAAGATTTTATTTTTCAATTGTAAAAAAAAGGCATCCACAGCTACGAGTGCCGCCATAGCTTCCACAACGGGGAGGACACGCGGACAAACGCACCGGTCGTTGCGGGAGGAACCGTTCAGCACAGATGGATTTCCTTCATAATCAATGGTTTGCTGCTGTGAACGAAGGGAGGGAATCGGCTTGAAGGCTGTACGGAAAACCACCGGCTGACCGTTCGTGATGCCGGCCTGGACACCTCCATCATGATTGGTAAGAAACTGGAAACCAGCAGTTTGTACATCATTGTACTGGCTGCCGCTCATCGTGGAGGCTGCCAAGCCCTCCCCTATTTCAAAGCTTTTGCAAGCGGGGATGGACAGCATGGCGGCAGCCAACATGGCATCAAAGCCACCGTACGCGGGCTCTCCCAAACCGGCGGGCAGATTAACAATCCTGCATTCCACCAAGGCACCGGCGGTGTCACCCTCTTCGGAAACTTGTGCAATTGAAATTGTATCGGACTGAATATCAATGTTTTGCTGTTTCAAAATCAATTTGGCAATTGCACCGGCAACCACGCGGCAAACAGTTTGCCGTGCAGAAAAACGACCTCCCTGCTCATTACACTGATGACCGAATTTTTCTTTTAAAACGAAAGAGGCATGCGATGGTTTCAGGAGCCGATTGCTCTCCCAGTTCGGTTTCCCATCCTGATTTTGGACGATGAAAGCAATCGGCCCTCCCGTGGTTTTGCCCTCATAGATGCCGGAAAGGAACTCAACGTGGTCGTTTTCAGTACGTTGGGTTGAATTTGAATCCCCTTTGTTCGGTGCACGCCGATCCAGCTCGGATTGAACGAAGTCAACATCGATATAAAGACCAGACGGGCAGCCGTCAATCACGCCTCCCACACACTTACCATGCGTTTCGCCAAAATCCGTCAGCCGGAAAATCTGTCCGAAAGTATTCATCACTCTATCTCCTCCTCTCCATCGTTTTTCGACACAATCGTCTCGGCAGGTTTCCGCTCAACTGGATTGACGAAAATGTCCTCTTTCTTTTTGGGACGATACGCATTCAACCAATGGAAATTCTTCAAGAGGCGGTCCTCTTTCGGCAAGTCCTTATCCGGATAGAGTTTTCCATCCGGATTGTTGTAAAATGTAATCGTTTGTATCTCATTGCTATCCAGCAGGATGGACATCTCGCTGGTCATCGCCGAATTGATGCCTATCAAGGAGCTGTCCTCATCCAGAATGTAGTAGAGGCACTCCGCATTGCCAATGACATCCATCCGACGCAGCGAACGATTGGCGATATGCCCGACAATACTCAATCCTTTCACCTGATTGAACTCCGTCTCATTGAACAACGAGGAAGAGATGAAGGCGGAATGGCTGAGTTCCAGCCTCATATTATTTGAATCAATCACATAGAAAAAGATGGTGTCAGCCGTAAGTTGGTTTTCGCCCGTCCAAAGCACAGGATTGAAAAACATGGTCAACAAGGAGTCTTCAAAATTATAAGTCATAGAATCACAAGCCCCTTGCATATCGTCACGGAAAAATTTCACGTGATTGAAAGCGTAAGCCCACGAAGGATGGTTGGTGGTGTCCATCAGCAGCAGCAAGGTATCGGCGTGAAGGAACAGTGAGTCCTCATTATAGATGTAAACCATCACGCTGCTGTCGGTAGCTGTCGCGTAACTTTTCTCTTCAAACTCAACGTAGTTGCCTTGCAGAATAGAGTTGTCCTTCACATCCAGCAGTTGCACGTTGTTCCAGCCCTGGCCGAATTTCCGTCCTTTGTCGTAATAGAGGCTGTCGCCCGTAAGAATCTGGTCTTCGTTGAAGAGTTGGGCATTGCCTGCGAGGGTCACGATATCGCGTTTTGTATCGTACCAGCCGCGGTCGGTGAAAATTTCATTCTCATCGGAGACAAGATGCGTTCTTGAGATAAAATAGACGGTGGAGTTCCCTGTATTAAAAGAAGATTTGTCGCAATCAACTGTGTAAGAGGTATTTACCAATCTAACCGAATCATATAGATAGACCATTTTCTTATCTGTGTAATAATAACCGATACGGCTGGTCAGTACGTTGCTGTCGTTCAGGATTTTCCCGCCTTCCAAATAATAGCCCATTGCATCGTTCATGCTATAGAAGAGGCTGTCGGTGTAGAGGGCGGCGGAATTGTCTTTTAGGATCACGTTTTGATAAACAGTGACTGTACGGGCATTTCCATCGTAAAGGATGTGCTGACCATAAAGTTTGATGGAGTCGTTGTTGACCACAATCACCGGATTTCCAAAGGCTTCGAGTTGGTTGGTTACCCGATTGTGATTGGCGCGGTCGCAATAGCCGATGGTGTTGCCATGCCTGAAAATCACATTTCCCGAATACCGCTCCACATCCGGAAGAATGGCCTCGTCATATTCCAACAGTTCTGCGCGAAAGAATATCCTCTTCTGATCTTGTGCATTTGCATGTAACAGACAGAGTGTCAGTAACATAAAAGCGTATAGAAATGACAAGACGCGTTTCATAGGAACTATTCTTCGTTTACATCGCGAATTACCGGATTCCCATCCACCGAAACCATTCTATCATCATGATAGACAATGGTTTTCGCAACAGTGCTGTCAGCATTGTAGTATATTTCTTCCCCCTCTTTCTGGCCATTGACATAGTTGGTGATTTTGTACAGGTTGCCGTTGCTGTCGTAGGAGATTTGCTTGCCGGTGCCTTTGCTGAAAGTGCCTTCTCCGACGAGGAACTCGCGTTCGTCAAAGTACTGCCATTTCCCATCCCACAAGCCATCCTTATATGAGCCAGTGCACTTCAGCAGATTCTTGCTATGCCATGCCTTGTATGGACCGTTTTCCTTGCCATTCACGAAGGCTGTTTCGGAAATCTGGCCGTTTTCGCGGCTGAAAGTCCTTTGAACGCCGTTCAACAAATCGTTGCTGAAAGTCGCATCCGATTGCAGGCTTCCGTCAAAAAAGAAGGTGCGCATCTTGCCGTTTTTCTTTCCTGCTTTCATCTCCACCTCCATCACCTTCACTCCATCTTCGTTAAAATACTGGCATAGACCATCTTCCAAATCATTCTTATAATG
>ONXT01000037.1 GCA_900321845.1 uncultured Bacteroidales bacterium
AAATTGCGGAGAATCAATCACTTACATCATTACACCAAACGAGGGCTATTATCTTGACAGTCTGTTTGTGGATGGTGAAAGTGTCATGCCGACGACTACCTATTCCTTCACGGATGTGACGGAAAATCACACCATTCGTCCGGTATTTGCAATATACGAGTACCAGATTGTTGCTTCCGCCACCGATGGAGGCTCTGTATCTCCGGCTTCTGCCACTGTGGGCTATGGTGGCTCTGCAACGGTTACAGTATCTGTCAAAGACTGCTATCATCTTGATTCACTGATTGTTGACGGGCAGAGCGTGGCACTTGCCGATACCTACACCTTTACCAATGTGACGGAAAACCACACGTTGCGTGCGGTCTTTGCATTGGATACGTTTACGGCTGCTCTGAGTGTGTATTTGGATGGTGAGCTTTCGTATGAGGATGGGATTTATGTTGGCTGTGGGGAGAACGTTCAGGTTGAAATTCCTCAATTTGCTTGCTTCCAAATGGACTCCTTGTTGGTGAACGGTCTCTCGACAGACACGACCTCCCTATATGAAATCATCGATGTTCATGCTGACTATCAGGTGGTTGCATTCTTCAGTTCTGTCACTTATCAAGTGATTGTCACTACGCAGGGGCAGGGGAGTGTGACGCCCTCGGATACGGTTCGAGTGGTTTGCGGTGAGGATCAGACATTCAGCTTCGCGCCCGATGTAAATTGGTTCACGCAGGAAATCCTGTTGGACGGGGTTAGTTTGGGCATGCCGGCGAACGACAGCTATACCTTGGTTGATATTGTTGGAGATCACACACTTGAAGTGATTTTCGCCATCAATCAATATATGATTACCTCTTCAGTGGATCCTATTGATGCGGGGAATATCACGCCGAACGGTTCGCACATCTACGAAGCAGGCGAAACGGTGACCTACACCATCATGCCGTTCCCGGACTATCGCATCCGTGATGTGGAGGTGGATGGTGTCAGCGTGGGCAATTCTTCCACCTATGTATTTGAAAATCTGGATGATAACCACACAATCATTGCTTATTTTGAATCCACGGGCATTGAGGATGCGGCATGGGAAAACATTTCGGTTTATGCGATTGGAAATACGGTCTATATTCGCAATGAAAGTCTGGTGGAGATTCGTCAGATTGAGGTTTACGATGCGCAGGGCAGAAGGATTGCGAAGCGCGTTGGTGTCTCTGGCTCCCAGCGGTTCGATGTGAATGTCAGCGATGGCATCTATATAGTCCGTTTGGTTACCAAGGATGGGATCCGAAATCACAAGGTCTGGTTGCATCGTGAATAGTGGCCAGTGAACCGACCACCTGTTTCCTTTGGGGATTGCTGATTTCCACTGAATTGTGTTAAAAAATTTTTTTTGAATAATTAACGTTGGAAAATGACGAATTCTGAAAAAAAAGTGTAAATTTGCGCGGTTTTAAATTGTGCATTTACACGTTTTACAGAGGAGAATAAAATTTTTTCAACCATAATTATTAACCAAAACAAAATTCTATGAAAAAATTATTCAACGTATTGATTTTGTGCTTTTTGTGCATTTCCACGCTGATTGCACAAAACAGCTTTGGCCCTGCTCCGGCCAGTAGCCATCAACCGCATCAGACTTCTATGGAGCCGATGAGAAGCCTGAATTCCCCTTCGATTGTCACGTTTAACACGGACATCAACACTTTTGAGTTGGGCACGCCCGCTACCACAAATTCTCTCGGTACTGCTCCTGAGTTCTTGAATTCATGCGAGTACGTTAACGGCATGTACTATGGCGCCACCTCCACAAGCGGTCTTTTGCTTAGCATCGACCCCAGCACAGGTACCGTGAACCAGATTGCCACTGGCAACCATAGCGGTGCTATCGCCTACAATCCAGCCGATGGCTTGGTTTATGGCTTGTCGTTAGGTTCGTCTGCAGTTCTCTACACCATTGACTTGACCTCTGGTACTGAAACCCAAGTCGTCGCTGTCAACAGTGCCAACTTCCTGCTTGGTATGACCATTACCAACGACGGTCGTTTCTTCGTCATCGATGCCGAAATTGACGGTATCAGTGAGTTGGATCCCGTATCGGGCGACCTGAGCACCTTCTGGGTTAGCGGCTTTACCGTAAACTATGGTCAGGATATGGCTATGGATCGTGAGGAGAATATCCCTTACTGGGCAGCTTACAATGCCACAGACGGTGTAGCCCAATTGTATGCTCTTGACTTGGACAACAACACCGGCACCATGATTGGTGAATTCGACGATCAGGCTTCCGGCTTTGCTACCCAGACCATCTCCAATCCGGATCTCGCCGCTGCTCCTACTTCCTTTGTCGTGGCTCCCAATGGACAGACTTTGAGTGCCAACATCTCTTGGACCAACCCGACCGTGACTGTAGGCAACGACCCGCTTACCGCCATCGATCAAATCGTCCTCACCAGAGAAGGTGCAACCATCAACACTTGGTCCAATCCTACTGTTGGCGGCGCCATCTCCTATGTTGACAATGTTCCAGCTGTCGGCAGATACCATTACACCGTTTATGCTGTTACGAGCGAAGGAAACGGACTCCCGGCTTCCACATCTGCAGTTATCGGCGAATTGATTACGGTTGCTGATACGGCCATTGATTTCGGCGTTGGCCCTGTAGGCGGTGTTTTCCCGGCACAAACCAATCTGGTATCCGGTTACAACCTCCCCTCCACTATCACAGTCTCCACCGCTGCTCCGTTCAGCGTTTCTTCCGATGGTACCAACTTCTCCACTACGGCCAACCTTCCGGCTGCTGGCGGCACACTTTATGTCAACTTCGAACCCACTGTGGGTGGTGTTGATGAAGGCATCGTTACCCTGACTGCCGGCACTGCAAGCGCATCCTTCACCGTTACAGGCGAGAGCGTTGAGTGCAACACTATCACCGAGTTCCCGTACAACTGCAACTTCGGCGATGAAAGCCAACTCATCTGCTGGCAAATCATTGACGAAAACGGTGATGGCACCACTTGGACTTTCAATACCCAAACTCCTGTTGCACAATACCGCTGGAATAGCAGCAATGCCGCAGACGATTGGTTGATCTCTCCTGAATTCGCCCTTACCGGCAATGAAATCTGCAGATTCGATTATGCTGCCGCAGGTAGCAGTTTTCCGGAAAAATTCTCTGTATCCCTGCTGCAAAACGGCACCTACACTGAAATCCAACCTCAAATTACGGTCACTTCAACCTCTGCTACCACGCTGAATCTGGATTTGTCGCAATATACTGGCAACTACAAAGTCGCCATCCATGCTGAATCCGATGCTGACATGTACTATCTGTATATCAGCAACTTCTCTGTATTCGCCGCGGTTCCCACGATTAATGTCACTCCCACCGCTGTTGATTTCGGCACAGTGATTGCAGGTGTTGTTTCCGCTCCGCAACAAGTTGATGTTGAATTGATCAGCATTACTGAAGCCGTTACCGCCACGGTAGCCGCCCCGTTTGAAGTTTCAGCTGATGGCACTACTTTCGGCACCACGGCCACTATACCCGCTCCTACTACTTCACTCGCCAATGCCGCACTGTATGTTAGATATGCTCCCACCACTGCCGCTACCGACAATGGTACGTTGACACTGACCGACGGTACACTGACCGCTACTGTTAATTTGAGTGGTTCTGCCATCTCTTGCGATGGCGTTACGGTTCCTTTCTCAGAAGGCTTTGAGAACGGACTCAACCCCTGCTGGCAAGTTATCGATGCCGACGGTGACTCCTACTCTTGGGATGCCGAAAGTCCGGTTACTAATGGATTTGAGGCGCATACGGGCTCTGGCTTGATCTCCTCTGCCTCCTACATCAATAATGTAGGTGCTCTTACCCCTGATAACTGGCTGATTACTCCGCAAGTGTTGAATATCCCTGCCGGTACAGGCATGACTTTCTGGCTGAATGCACAAGACGCTGGTTATCCGGAAGAACATTACGGTGTATATATTTCCACTACGACTCCTGAAATTTCAGAATTCCAATTGATTTATGAAGAGACCATGGATGCCAACGGCGGTCCGAGAGATCAAGGTGCGTGGAAACAAAAAGCTGTTGATTTGAATGCCTACGCCGGTCAGAACATCTACGTCGCTTTCCGTCACTTCAATTGCACCGATGCATTCTGGTTGAATTTGGATGATGTCGAAATCGCCCAAGGCATTGGTATCGCTGAAAACGAAGCAGCTGCCAACAACGTCAGCATCTACCCGAATCCTGCCACCAGCATTCTGAACGTGAATGCCAATGGTTATAATACGGTTGAGATCATCAACATGCTGGGCCAAGTTGTTTTCAGCACTACTATGAATGACAACGCTCAAATCAACGTTCGCAATCTGAACGACGGCGTTTATTTCGTACGTCTGAATGGTGCTAACGGAACTACCACTCAAAAGTTCATCAAGAAATAAACTTTTTGAGTGAACATACTCCTAAGGGCGGGCTGAGAAGCTCGCCCTTTTTTATGATGATATTTTCCAGAAGGATTACATTATTTAAAGTGTCTGACATTCTTCAATAATTTGTACTTTTGCACTCCGAAAAAACGGACGCGTTATGGAAGTGATTGATAGAACGAAAGAACTTGAAACCAAGAGGATTAGCACGCTTTTGTGGGCATACGCACTGCCTGCGGTTGTGAGCCAGATTATCGCGTCGTTTTACAATATCGCCGACCGTATTTTCATCGGGCAGGGGGTGGGACCGTTAGCGATTGCCGGTTTGGCCATCACTTTCCCGTTGATGAACATCATACACGCCTTCGGTTCACTGGTAGGGGCAGGTTCGGCTGCCCGTATGTCCATCGTTTTGGGCAAGAAGGATGTGAATTGGGCGGAGAAAATTTTGGGCAACAGCATGTTGCTGACCTTCTTCTTCGGTTTCCTTTTCGTGACCGCCGGTTATATATGGATGGATGACATTCTGATGCTTTTCGGGGCGACGAGTGAAACCGTGGCGTACGCGCGCGAGTACATGTACATTGTTTTGCCAGGGATGTTCCTCACCACGCTCACCTTCAATCTCACGGGGTTGATACGTGCATCGGGCTACCCGCAGAAGTCGATGTATATTCTGGCGGGCGGTGCCATTCTCAACGTCATTCTGGACCCCGTCTTCATTTTCGTGTTCCATTGGGGAATTGCCGGTGCGGCTTGGGCGACCACGATTTCCATGGCGACGACCGCTGTCTTCTCCGTTGCGCATTTCATCAGCCGAAGCTCGTTTATCCGGTTCAAGCGGCACGCATGGGCTCCGAAGCTCTATATCTTTCGCAATATCACGATGATTGGGCTGAGTCCGTTCCTGATGAATGTGGCGGCGGCTGGTGTGGTGGCGTTTCTGAATACCCAGATTTTGAGATATGGCGGCGACTTGGCGGTCGGCGCGTATGGGATCGCCAACACTTTCGGCAATTTTCTCGTGCTGCTGATTTTAGGTGTGTGCCAAGGAATGCAGCCCATTGCGGGTTACAATTACGGCGCGGGACACGGGGCGCGTTTGAAAGAGGTTTACATGTTGACGATGAAGGTCTGCGTGTTGTGCGGGCTGGTTGGGGCCGTGGTTTGCTGCTCGATTCCAGCCACATTGGCCCGCGCCTTCACAACCGACCCTGACTTGATCGCGATCTCTGCTTCCGCCATGCCGTTCCTGATGGTCATGTTCCCGCTCATCGGCTTCACCATCACCAACTCCAACTTTTTCCAGTCCATCGACAAACCTTGGATCTCCATTGTCACCAGTTTGTCGCGCCAGGTGATTTTCCTTGTTCCGATGAGCTATTTCGTGCCGTTGATTTTTGTGAATCTGGGTAGTAACGGGCTGACGGGCGTGTGGACCTCCTGCATGATTTCCGATGTGCTGGGAGCGGTCTTGGCTGCCATTCTGCTCTTTACCCAAAGGGAAATTTTCAAGATGAGTGCGGAACTGATCCCAGTGAACGAAGAATTGCCGGCTGAATCCGCAGCTGTTCGCTAATCACATCTCATCGATTACAGATGAACCTCCAGCAATTTCGTTTCGGTTTCCGGAATCAACTGCAGATTAGTTGCGATGCCGGGCACCAGCACGCATTCGCCCTTCTGCATTGTCTCGGTTGAATCCTCAAGTTGGATTCTCACTTTGCCATCGATACATATATATATTATGAAGGAATCGATTTTGGCATAGACTTTCTCCACCGGCAGGGAGAAGTCCATCACGTTGACTTTGAACTGGTCGCAGTCGATGACGGAGTTGGTTTTCTCTTTTTCGGTGGAATAGTCGATTTTGAATGTTGTTTGCGTGCCGAAATACAGGGCGTCTTCCGCTTCGGCGGTGTTCAGTTCGCGGCTGAGGCCGTTGCCGTCCTTGCGGTTCCAGTCGAAGATTCGGTAGGTGATGTCGGACGACTGTTGGATTTCGGTGAGCAGAACGCCTTTGCCGATGGCGTGTACGGTGCCGGCGGGGATGAAGAAGGCGTCGCCGGGCTTGACGGGATAGAACTCCAATAGTGCTTCCACCGTGCCGTTGGCGACGGCTTTCAGGTAGTCTTGTTTGGTGACTCCCTTTTTGAATCCGACGTAGAGGCCGGCTCCTTCATCGGCTTGAATCACGTACCACATTTCGGTTTTGCCGTTCATTCCGTAGCGGCGCATTGCGAGCGCATCGTCGGGATGAACTTGCACCGAGAGGTTTTCGGCAGCGTCGATGAACTTGATGAGTAGCGGAAATCCAAGTCCGAATTGGTCGAAAATCTTTTCGCCGACGAGATCGGTCATATAGACTTCGATGATTTCGTTCAGGTCGTTCTCGGCCAGAAAACCGTTGCTGATTTCTGAGATGCGGCCTTCCAGACCGGAGATTTCCCAACTTTCGCCAATTTTTTGAATGCCTTCGGTGTCTTTTCCTAAAATGGATTGGATTTTATTGCCGCCCCATATTTTTTCAACGAATTGCGATTTGAATTTGAGAGGATATAACATGGTGTCGGATGTATGGTTCGTGTGTGAATGTGGCTGCAAAAATACGACTTTATGGTGAGAAGACGGGTGGGAAATGGGGAAATATTCGTAATTTTGCACGCTATTTCAAAATCCTTGATCCATGGCAGAAGATTTGCACCTTGTCTCCGATCTTGCGCTGATTCTCATTTCGGCTGGCGTCGTCACTCTCATTTTCAAATTGTTAAAACAGCCGTTGGTTCTGGGCTATATCGTGGCTGGTTTCCTGGTCGGGCCGCATTTCAATCTGTTCCCGACTGTGGTGGAGAAGGAGGTTGTTTCGCAGTGGTCGGAAATCGGCATCATCTTCCTGCTGTTTGCCTTGGGCCTTGAGTTCAGCTTTAAGAAACTGCTTAAAGTGGGTGGCACGGCCATCATCGCGTCTGTTGCCGAAATTTTCATTATGTTCAGCATCGGGTTTGTTTCCGGCTATCTGCTCGGGTGGACTACGATGGAGAGCATTTTTCTCGGCGGTATGTTGGCGATGTCTTCCACCACCATCATCATCAAGGCATTTGATGATATGGGGCTCAAGAGGGAGCCCTTCGCCGAATTGACCATGGTGATTCTGATTATTCAGGATATCGTCGCCATTTTGATGATGGTGCTGCTTTCCACCGCTGCAGTCAGTCAGTCGGTTAACGGGCAGGACATGCTGTTCTGCATACTCAAACTCGTTTTTTTCCTAATACTCTGGTTTGTGGTGGGCATTGCCATTGTTCCGACATTTTTCCGCAAGGCGAAGAAATACATCAATGA
>ONXT01000131.1 GCA_900321845.1 uncultured Bacteroidales bacterium
CGGATGGCCGCCCGTAACCCCCTTCGGCTGGTTGGGTTGCTGCAAAGAGTGCGTGCAGTCCAAGACAACGGGACAGCGGTTGGCCTGCATCGCCTTCACGCCACGGAAATCGACTACCAAGTCCTGATAACCGAAGCAGGTTCCTCGCTCTGTCAGCATAACTTGCTGATTGCCAGCGTCACGAACCTTTTCCACCGCGAACTGCATCGCCTCGGGCGACAGAAACTGCCCCTTCTTGATGTTGACAATTTTGCCTGTTTGAGCGGCGGCCACAAGAAGAGAGGTCTGACGCGAGAGAAAAGCGGGAATCTGGATAATGTCGGCGACTTGGGCGGCAAAAGCAGCTTCCTCCTCAGTGTGAATATCCGTAACTATCTGAACATCAAGTTGTTGTTTGATTTCAGAAAGAATTTGGAGAGCGGCTTCATCGCCAATGCCGGTGAAAGAATGAAGCGAAGAGCGATTGGCTTTGCGATAGGAAGCCTTGAAAAAGAAAGGAATATCAAGTTCTGTACAAACCTGCTTCACTGTTTCCGCGACCTGAAACGTAATCTCGCGGTTTTCCACCACGCAAGGCCCTGAAATGAGAAAGAAGTTCTGATTCTTTGTTAAATAATTGTAATCCAATTGATTGGAAGTATGTGAAGAAATGTTTTGAGCCATAGTGAAATGATAAAACATTAATGATTACTGAACTTTTGCAACTGTTCTTTCAAGGTCGCCACCTCGTTTTCAAGGCGCACTTTTTCGATGGCGTTACGCGTGCTGATGAGCAGGCGATGCATATCTATCGGCTTGGAGATGAAGTCATAAGCCCCTTTTCCGATGGCATCCACCACCATATCGATGGTTGCGTGTGCTGAGATCATGATAACCGGAAAACGGTGTGCTTTTTTCAGATGTTCAAGCGTTTCCACGCCATTCATACCCGGCATCTTCACATCAACCAATGCAAGGACGACCTCCTCCTCCTGAGCAACTTTCAACGCCTGCTCGCCGCTTCCGGCTTCGCAAACCTCATACTCCTCATACTCCAATATATCGCGAATGGCACTGCGGATAGAGGCCTCATCATCTACTAATAATATTTTTCCCATAGCAAAAAAAAATAGAGACACGAGGAATCGTGTCTCTAAGTATTCGGAAGTGGCTATTACGCTTGAACCATATAATCAACGAAGAGGGCCTGCGTGCGGACATTTTCCATCGGAATTTCGCCGACAGGGACAATCTTCTGAACTTCAGCGATCACCAAGTCTGCGGCAGTGGCCATCATCGGGTTAAAGTTCTGGGTAGTGCCGTAATAGACAAGGTTGCCGGATTCATCGCCGAGGTTGGCGCCAAGGAGAGCGATGTCGGCATGCAACGGCATCTCCAATAAATACTCTTTCCCTTGAATGGTCAGCTTCTCTTTGCCTTCCTCAATGACGGTACCGATACCGGTGGGGGTGAGCACGCCGCCGAGGCCTGCGCCGGCAGCTCTAATACGTTCTGCCAAAGTGCCTTGCGGAACAAACTCAATATCCATCTCTTTCGTGTTGAACAGCTCGATCGCCTTCGGGTTGGTGCCGATGTGCGACATGATGCATTTCTTCACTTTGCCGGCGGCAATCAAAACGCCGCAGCCTCTTTCGGGATAAGCCGCATCATTGCAGATGATCGTCAAATCCTTCACATCACTCTTGGCGATGGCTTCCAAAATCTTGTTAGCGGAACCGGCAGCTAAAAAGCCTCCCACCATGACAGTCATGCCGTCTTTTACCATTGCGGCAGCTTCTTCTACTGAAATCAATTTCTTCATAATGTTGTATTTTTATTTAATTATCTTGTTATCAATATATTGCGCATCAGACCAGCAATCTGCGCGAATGCGGCGCAAAGGTAATAAAAATTTGACAAACAACATCCCTGAAAAAGGGATTGAAGCGCAAATTTTCTATTTATTGAACATATCCTTGATTCCACCTAAAGAGGCGAGCATGTTGGTGGCCTCGTAGGGCAGGTAAACGGTTTTGTTCTGCTGGCCGGCAGCGATTTCCTTCAGCGTTTCGATGTATTTGACAGCGAGAAGATAGTTGACGGGGTCGGAACCGGTGCTGGAGACAGCGGAAGAGATCTGTTGGATGGCACGGGCTTCCGCCTCGGCTTGGAGGATTTTGGCTTGCGCCTCGCCTTCAGCGCGAAGAATGTTGGCCTGTTTTTCCGCCTCAGCTGCATTGATTTCCGCCTGCTTTTGACCTTCAGAATTCAAGATTTCAGACTGTTTTTCACCTTCCGCTTTCAAAATTTCGGCGCGACGGTTGCGTTCGGCCTGCATCTGCAACTCCATGGTGCGGCGGATGCTTTCCGGAGGCGTAATATCCTGCAACTCAACACGATTCACCTTCACGCCCCACTTGTTGGTGGCATCATCAAGCACGGCCCTGAGCTTTGCATTGATGGTATCACGAGAAGTAAGCGTCTGGTCCAGTTCCAGTTCACCAATCAC
>ONXT01000132.1 GCA_900321845.1 uncultured Bacteroidales bacterium
ACAGCATGTGTGTGGATTTGTAAGCACGTCGGAGGTTGTGAGACGGTTCCGTTAAAAACTAACTCTCTTAGCCAATAAATGGCAACACTTATGCTTTCGCTGCCTAACCGTGGCGAATCTCGGAGCATAGACCAGGTCTATAGCACCGGGTGCTTCCCCGGAAGCCACGCCGTCCGGCGTCCGGCAAGAAGTATCGTAAAGGGATGGATAGCGAGCGCAGGCTTCGATGCGTGAGCGAAATCTTAGAAGATAAGCCTTGTCCTGGTTGGTCCCGTACCTGCCCAAGGCCGACAACCAAACGGTGACTAAACGTGTAGAAAGCACCTCTGCAGCAAGTTTGGACGCGGGTTCGACTCCCGCCGGCTCCACTGAAAAAGAGAGATCTGCCGATTCGTGTCGGCGAATCTCTTTTTTTAATGAAACATCCGATGTATATGGTATCTTTGCTCTAAAGAAAACGAACTTTATTTATTGGCATAAAATTCGACTTTTTTATGTAAGTTTGCTGCCTGATTATGTTCAATCCACCACTATGCACCCCAGACGTCTGCTCCTTCTGTTATGCCTCATCCTTGCCACCTCCTTGCAAGGGCAGGACACCGTGCTTCTGAAACAGTTGGGCGTGAATGTGTGCAGGGAGAACCCCTTACACGACTTCCTCTCCTCCCCCATTCAATCGGTCATTATCAACTCAGGCTATTTCGTTTATAGGCAAGATACGCTCCGACTTACCGCCAACAGCGACAGCACATTACGGGCGGGGCACGCCCTTCTGACCCATTTTTACAGGAAACATCATTACGATGAGGAACCCTACCGTATCAAATGCCAACGAATTCGGGTAAAAAAAGAGGTAAACAGTCGGGAACTGCGTGACATCCTTGCCGACATTGACCGGCGGCCCGAGCAAATGCCCGCCATCACGGAGTTCCACATCACCCGTGCGGACAAAGAACAATTTGCAGACAGGGTGAAAAAGGCAGACTACACTGACCTGATGAACGACCTAATACATTCCGACATACCTGATGAGCGCTGGGTGGAGGAACTTTTCTCTTTCAAAGAATTCTACCTGTCTGTGCCTAAACACATTGATACGTTGGGGGCGGAGACGATGTCCAATATTTTATACAAAGACGACCACTGGTTTAGCACGGGCGGCGCAGACTGGTTCAAGGTGCAGATCACCAACGAGAACGGGGATAGTTTGCTCTTTTCGAACGTTTACTATCATGGTAATTACGCTTGGTTTCTCCCATGGTCGGTGACATACAACGGCATCCATTTCCGATGCTATCTTCCTGCGCTGTCGCAATGGGTGAACGACATTATTCCCAAAAAATTCTACGGGAAAGAGTGGTTCGACAATGCAAGTTTCCTGATGCAGGCAGCACACTGCCTGTGGATGGAAAGCTTGAAGAAGAGGTAACCTCCTGACTTCGCCACAATCTGTTATTTTTTCCGTTTTTTTGCGCAACTATCGCAAAATCTTTTTCATAATTTTGCGCAACTATCGCAAAATCTTGATTGTTGCCAACGGTGACCGATGCAAACCGCATTTCCACACCAACAATGGATTGCACGGGCGGCTCAAAGTATCACTTTTTCCTCTAAGTTTTTTTATATCCATACAACTACCCCGCCCTACGGGCACCCCTTCTTTCGAAGAAGGGGAAATTTTCCGCAACGCTGGGAATTTCCTGTTAATTCAACATTCTACTCTTAACTCCTCTCTGCTTCCTCTCATCTTAGTATCTTTCCACCCTTTTTCTCATAATCTTTTAATACAATCATCCCTTCCTCTCTTCATCTCTTCATCCTTTCATCCTTTCATCTCTTAATCTTTCGATTTAATTGCCTTCAACGCGGGCATTTACGGATAAATGTCGTATTTTTGCAGCACAATAAAAACCATGGCGACATTCCCGTTTCAGACAACCGACTTCCCGATTTTTCTGGCTCCGATGGAGGCAGTGACCGATGCCGCATTCCGCCGGCTATGCAAGTCGTTTGGGGCGGATGTTCTGATTTCGGAGTTCATCTCTTCCGACGCACTCGTCCGCGACATCGTTGACAGTCAACGGAAAATGCTGTTTGAGGAGGACGAGCGTCCTTTCGGCATCCAGATTTTCGG
>ONXT01000138.1 GCA_900321845.1 uncultured Bacteroidales bacterium
AACTATTTGGGTAAACCCGAAAAAACGCAGGAGGTGGTGCGCAAAATCATGACGGAACTCTACACCTCCCGCGCCGATGGACTTTGCGGCAACGAGGACTGCGGCCAGATGTCGGCATGGTACGTGCTGAGCGCGATGGGCTTCTATCCCGTCTGCCCAGGTAGCAACCAGTATATCATCGGCTATCCAATGTTTGATGAGGTGAAAATGCATCTTGAAAATGGTAATGTGTTTATAATCAAGAAAATACAAAACGGAAATTATATACAATCAGCAACGTTGGACGGCCAGCCGCTGACCCAATCGTATCTGACTTACGAGCAGATTGCCGAAGGAGGCGAGCTGGTTTTCAGAATGGGAGACCAGCCGAGCGAGACGTGGGGTAAAGGCACTGGCAATGAACCGGTTACGGAAGAATTCCCGAATATGATGCCGGTACCCTATTTCTCCACTTGTGGGAAGACCTTCCCCGGCAGCCAATCGATTTCCATTTCCCTGCCGAAGCAGGTGGCGGCGGGCGCGACCATCTACTACACTTTGGACGGTTCCGAGCCGACGGCTGAGAAAGGGAAACGCTATACCTCGCCTATTCTCGTTTCCAGCGATGTCACCCTCAAGGCAGTTGCCGTCCATCCCACTTTGGGAACGAGCAAAGTGGCTGAAGCCAAATACATTATCTATCAACAAAATAAAACCATAACCTATATTACTCGTCCGCAGCCCCAGTATTTCGAAAGTGGTGAAAACGGCTTGATCGACAATCTGCGTGCCGGTGCCGACTTTCACTTGGGCGGCTGGCAGGGTTTTATCCGCGATGCCGTGGTTGTGCTTGATTTGGGCTCAAAGCAGACTGTGAAAGAGGTGGGAGCAAGTTGTCTGTACGATCAACTTTCTTGGATTCTCTTTCCTCGTGCGTTGGATGTCACCGTTTCTGACGACGGCGAGAATTACCGCCCGTTCGGCAGCCTTAATGTCCCCGATGTAGGGCAGATGAAACGTGCGCAAAGCAAGGATTTCGTCGTCAAAGGAGATGATGCCGCCCGTTATGTGAAAATCAAGGTGGTCAATTACGGTACTTTGCCCGCTTGGCACAAGAGTCCGGGCGACAAGGCTTGGCTGTTCGTGGACGAGGTATGGGCGAAATGACGCTCATTCTTTGAATAGCGCTCTATTGCTGTTCCCCTTTCTCAGGTAGGTCATTAACATAATTACGCCGAAAAGTCCGATGAGGATGGCCATGATGATGCCGATTCCTCCCAGTGTGCTGGTGAAAGTGTCGTAAAGTCCGTGCAGCACAGCTGGAATGGACAGTGCCAGAAAGTAGAGCGACAGGCGGTATTTGGGGTATAGTTTTGCGAAAGCGATGAAATAGCCCGCGATGCCGCACCATGTGGCGTGCAGGAACGGTAAACTGGTCAGTCGCGCGATGTTGGAAAAGAAACTCTCTCCGTACTCCATCTCTGCGTTTACGCCCAATTGATACTCAACACCTTCAAAAACGCCAAAGGCGATACCCGAAATCAGTCCGTAGAAAACCAGGGTTTGTGGGAAAAGGGGCTGCCGTGCCCGCGAGGAGATGATGTACAGCGGAATGGACTTCACCAATTCCTCCGTCACCCCGACACCAAGTACGAAAAAGATCATTCTGAGAATAAAACTGTTGGAATTTCCCAAAAAGTAGGCTACATTCAAATAGTTGAGTGTCAAGCCGAAAACGACGAACACGCAGGCTTGTGTGAGGAAAAAGATGGTGAGCGTGGTTTTGATGCGAACTTGCGAGGTCTTGAAGAATGTGTAGAAAAACATCCCCCAGATGGCAGCGAAGTAGAGCGAGATGGCGTAAAACATTAGTGGTCCGGTGCCGAGAACGGTGCCTAATGCCAAGGGGAGAAGACCGACCAGCGCCAGAATGAGCAGTTTCGTGTCGGAGGACCATTCCCGTTGTCGCAGTGTCTCGAACGGAAAAGCCATCTTCCGTCCGATGCGCCCCAGCTGGCTGAAGAGGTTCCCTTCGTGCGCAATGCGCGTGCGTAGGCCCGCTTTTTTGAGGTAGTATCTTACCGTTTTCGGTTTGTCGGCGTCCGCTTCGGTGTAGGCGATGTCGAATTTGAGAAACGTGCCGTGATTGACATAGCGTTGCACGTCCTCGATGGCGTATGGACCGTATGTCTGGTTATTGCGGATGATGGTGATGTTCATGGTTCCTGGTGTCTCATTTGGGCTGCAAAAGTACGGATTTTTTTTACTTGAAAATCCGTACTTTTGCAGCCTGAAATTCTTGCTATGCTCATCGGTGAACTTATAGCCCTTTTTGTAGCGATTCTCTGGACGGCCTGCGCACTCGGCAGTGAGGCAGGGAGCAAGCGTATCGGTGTGCCGATGTACAATGTTTGGATTCAGCTCTTTTCGTTGTGTGTGGGGCTTGTCATCTGCTGGGGCACTTCGGGACATTTTTTGCCACCGTATGCCGACCGCGCTACTTGGCTCTATATGCTGTTAAGCGGCGTAGTGGGTTTCTTCATCGGCGACTACTGTCTCTACAAGTGTTACTCGTTGATAGGCAGCCGTTTCGGCCAGTTATTTATGACATTGGCTCCGATGTTCAGCGCGTTTGCGGCGTGGGTGATGCTGGGACAGACGCTCTCGTGGTGCAGTCTGCTGGCGATGGGGGTGACCCTCGGTGGTATCGCGCTTTCCGTCGTGGGTAGGGGAGCCGACCGTAAACTCTCTTTCCAACTTCCTTTGAAAGGAATCCTCTTGGGCATCGTGGCTGGTATTTGTCAAGGTGTAGGACTGGTAATCAGTAAGTTGGGAATGGATAGTTATCAGGCTGTCGTGCCGGTTGACGTATGGTCGAAAATGGCAAATTTCGTCCCGTTTTATTCCAATATGATTCGCTGTATTGCGGGCCTCACCTGCTTTCTGCTTCTGCTTACTTTCACTGGAAGATTGAAAACACTCCACGGAAGTTTGCGTGATAAGAAGGGTGTGCTCGGTTTGGCAGTTGCGGTGATCTGCGGTCCCGGCATCGGGGTGGGCTTCTCGTTGCTGGCAGTGCAGTACACCTCCGCCGGCATCGCCTCCACGCTGATGGCCCTCACGCCCGTGCTCATCCTGCTCCCCAGCCATCTCATTTTTAAGGAAAAAATATCCAAGCAAAGCATCATCGGCGCGTGCATCTCTGTGATTGGCGTGTCAATGTTTTTCTTACTGTAGATTTACAATCGATACAACAAACCAACGATTCAACATATATGAAACAACAACGCCTACTTTTCGTCTGTCTCGGCAATATCTGCCGTTCTCCTGCCGCGGAAGAGATCATGCGGCAAATCATTCTCAAGAACCCGCAGCTGATGGACCACTTCGAAGTGGATTCTGCAGGTATCGGTCCGTGGCACGAAGGCCAGCTGCCTGATTCCCGAATGCGCTATCATGGGAAACTTCACGGTTACGACTTTCACCATATCGCCCGCCAGATCAAAGCCAATGACTTCGATAGGTTCGACCTCGTCTTTGGGATGGACAGCGGTAATATGTCGGATTTGAAGGGACTCGCTCGTGATGATCGTGCCCTGTCCAAAATCCGCTGTCTCGCTGATTATATGACGCAACATCCTGATTACAAAATAATTCCAGATCCATATTACGGAGATGACGAGGATTTTGAACTTGCCATCGCCCTCATTGAGGATGCCTGTGCTGGCTTGGCAAATGCATTGAAATTGCAGATGAAATAATGCGTGCGTACATTCATGGTTTTTGTTGAGGCCAATCTACGACCATCTATGATGGAATAATTTGTAATTTTGCACTTTCAAAATGATGATGACCTTTGCACTTTTCCGGGATGTTTTCGGTTCGGCGGGCTGCGTTTCCCGTGCGGAGATTCTTGCGCGATTTCCGCAATTCGACAAGAACAACTTCACGCGCTGGTGTCAAAAAGGGTATCTCGTAAAGCTGCGTAATGGCTATTACGCGTTTCCCGAGTATCTGCAACTTCCTGATTTCAAGTACGTTGTCGCTAATAAAATCTATGCGGACTCGTATGTGAGCCTGCATTCCGCCCTCATCTTCCACCATTACATTTCCGAGCAGTTGAATGCGCAAATCAGCAGTGTCACCTCGTTAAAAACGTATGACTGCCGTAACTTTTTCGGGAAGTTCAATTATAGGACGCTGCGGTCTGATTTGCTTTTCGGCTTTGAGGTGCACTCTGCGGGACCATTCACTTTCCGTATCGCATCGCCGGAAAAAGCCCTGACCGACTTGTTTTATTTGTTTCCCGCCTATTACGATTCGGAGCTTAGCATACGCAATTTTGCCATCGAAGTGGAGCGGCTTTTTGAAAATTTCAATGTTGAGCGTCTGTATGAATGTGTGCAGAAGTTTGATAATCAAGCACTTGAAAGAAGGATATCGATTTTTTTGCGGATGTACGGACTGGAGGCTTTATAACTCGTCCGCAACCACCTGTCCGCGCGGATTCCGGACGGTATATTTGGCAAAACGCTCGTCGGCATCGAATCCGTCACCGATGTTCACGGTGCCATCGGCGCGAATCTGGATGACACGCACATTGGAGTAGATGCGTTTGTTTCGTTTGTCCCAGGTGATTTTTTTCGTTTTGAGTGTGTCGCCCTGTTTGAGGTTGGTAATCACCACGTTACGGCGGGCTTCCATCCGCATGTTGCGTTCCTCGTTGATGGCATAGTCGGCGGTGAGGCGCGCTTCGGGCGTTCCGTCGTTGTCGTACGAGATGATTTCGATTCCTTCCGGACAGTCCATATAGGGATTGTCGCCGCCGTACTTGTTGAGCAGAGGGGTATGAATCTCAAAGCTCAGTTTGCCGGCTTCACTTAGGTTGAGGTCGAGATTGGTGGCCGACTCGTCGGGGATTTTCCCGTTATACCTCATCAGTTCGTTCTGGTTGAACTTGTCGTCTTTGCAAGCAATAAAAAGCACCCCCAGCAGGAGAATGCAGAGGGTGCCTTTGATATTTCGTTGTGAATTAAGCCGGTACATTAGCGGATTGTGGTCGTTTCACCAATCCAGCCGCCAACGCGGTAGGTTTGACCTTTGCTGTAGCCCTTTTGGAATACAACTGCTCCATCGGGGAATTTGAGGCGGCTTCTTCTCTTAGCCACGTCGTTGGCCAGGGAGGGGTCAACGGCAACGGCTTTGTTGTATTTGTCAACGGCGGCCCAGTTTTGAGCTCCCGGG
>ONXT01000167.1 GCA_900321845.1 uncultured Bacteroidales bacterium
ATCCGCCCCGATGTGGAGAACCTGACGCGAATCAGCGTGCGCGGCTTTTATGACATCGCCCCAGGCGACACCCTCTTCATCACCGCCAATGACAATACCTTTACCCCTTATGTAATTACCGGCGACAGCAGTGCGATTTCTTTCGGGACGAATGGCACGGAGCTTGTGGTCCGTTTCGTGTCGGATGACACGCTCGCCCGATTCGGTTTCTCCTTGGGCTATACCACCATCTCGACGCAATACTGCCACGGAGTGGTTTCAAGTAACACCAATTCGGGTAACATCACCGACGGCAGCGACGAGGATGATTACGTCGCCTTCTCCGATTGCCATTTCCGCGTCATTGTGGCTGGCTCTCCTTATACCATGTTGCATATCAATTACTTGGATTTGGAGGAAGACCGCGATTTCCTCTATGTCTTTGACGAATTGCCTAGAAATGATAGACTGCTGATGGCGCTGACCGGCGAGATGAGCGACACCACCATTTTCGTCAACAAACGCAAACTCTATTTCATTTTCACCTCCGATGAGGCGAACAACCGTGCGGGCTTCGATATTGACTATTATGGGACGACTGGCGTGGAAGAAGTTGGGAGGGATGGTTTTCGCGCCTATCCGAATCCCGTTTCCGACGAACTGAACATCCACACCGCTTCGCCGATGAAGGTAGCCGTTTTGCGCGATATGACCGGTCGGGAACTGCGTCGCGTGGTAGTGGATGATAACAGTTTCACCCTACCCGTCAGCTCGTTGGCCGATGGCGTTTATTTGTTGCAGATTCAGATGGATAACAAATTGATTGTTAAGAAGATAGTGGTGTCGAAATAGTAGTGTAGAAGTGCGCTTCGACACTACTATTCCAGATTATTCCTATTCCAAGGAGACGCATTCGCGTAAATAGTACGGCAGCGTCTTGATGAAGGTTTCTGCGTCCACTTTCATTTCGTAGTTTGAAAAATCCGATGAGAACTCGCTGTTATTGGCAGTGATGCTGAACAAGAGCGGAGTCTTGCCGAACTCCTTCTCGGTTTCTTTTGCCTTCTTGTTGGATTTTTCGACGGTGTCTTTGATGATATTGGCCAAATTCTCACTTAAATCGCTGATGTTGAATTTCATCCTGACGGCCTTGCATGTTTTGGTGTAGGCGTCTTGAAGGTAGATGATATCTACTGGCTTGAGCATGAATCTCTTGTCCTTGATGTCGCGGGCGAAACCGCGTTCCGTCACGCGTGCTTTCACGAGCAGGAATTGTGATTTGCTGAAGAGGTGTTTGTATTTGCTCCAATCTTCTCCGAACAGCATCCATTCGAATGAGCCGACGTAGTCTTCAAAGGTGACTATTCCGTAGGCATTGCCGCTCTTGCCGATTCTTTCGATGGAGTTGGTTACTATAACAGCGAAAGAAAGTGTGTGGTTGGCGTGCTTGATCCAATTGCTTTGGTCGGACACGACGGAGAGGTCGGTATTGGTGAAGCTCTTGAGGATGGGTTTGAACTCGTCGAGCGGATGGCCGGAGATGTAGAATCCTGCAATTTCTTTCTCGTGCATGAGTTTTTCGAAAGCGCTCCACGGTTCGCATTCAGGAATGGTGGGTAGTGCGGTGGCGGAAACTTCGGCGGGTGCGTCGTCGAAGATGGAGAACTGCCCTTTCGCGGTACCCTCTTGGTTTTTGGAAGCGTAGTTGATGAGCCTCTCGACAAATGTCCTGCCGTCTTCTTCGTAGAAGAATTGGGCGCGGTGGATGTTCCCGAAGGAGTCGAAAGCGCCGACGGACGCCATGCTTTCAATGACGCGGCGGTTGCAGGAGCGCAGATTGATGCGGTCCATAAAGTCGAAGATGTTCTTGTATTTCCCGTTTTTGTTTCTCTCTTCCACAAGGTCGGCGATGGCGGAGGCGCCCACGCCTTTCAGAGCGGCCAATCCGAAGCGGATGGCACCGTTCTTGTCAACGGTGAAATCGATGTCCGACTCGTTCACATCGGGTGGCAGCACGGGGATGTTGTGGGCGGCCGCCTCCTCTACCAGAATGGAAACGCGCTTGATGTCGTTGATTTCCAGCGTTAGGTTCGCTGCAAGGAATTCAGCCATGAAGTTCGCCTTCAGCCAGGCAGTCTGGTAAGAAACGTATGCGTAGCATGTGGCGTGTGACTTGTTGAATGCGTATTCGGCGAACTTCTTCCACTCTTCCCAGATTTTGTCCAAATTGGCTTTGTCGTAGCCGTGTTCGGTGCCGCCGGCGATGAATTTGCCGTTCAACTCCTCCATCAGCTTGATCTTCTTCTTGCCCATGGCCTTGCGCAGTGTGTCGGCCTGCCCGCGAGTGAAGCCCGCCAGCATCCGCGACAGCAGCATCACCTGCTCCTGATAGACGGTGATGCCGTAGGTGTCGTCCAGGATCTTGCCCATTTCCGGGATGGGATAGGTGATCTTTTCCAGCCCTTGTTTTCTGCGGATAAAGGTAGGGATGTTGTCCATCGGTCCCGGTCGGTAGAGGGAGACCATGGCGATGATGTCCTCGAAACGCGTCGGCTTCAGTTCGCGCAGGTATTTGCGCATACCGGGACTTTCAAACTGGAATACTGCAGTCATGTCGCCTTCGCAGAACAGTTCGTAGGTCTTCTGGTCTTCTAATGAAATATTGTCGATGTCGATATCCTGTTTTTTACTCTTTTTAATGTTCTTCAGCGCTTCCGTAATGATGTCAAGCGTTTTCAGTCCGAGGAAGTCCATCTTCAGCAGGCCGGCTTCTTCCACGAGGGAGCCTTCGTATTGGGTGACCATGGTCTCGGAGTTCTTGGCTGTGGAGAGCGGGATGCAGTCGAAGAGGTTGTCGCGTCCGATAATGACACCGCAGGCATGGACGCCTGTTCCGCGGATGGAACCATCGAGTTTGACAGCGTATTTCAAGGTCTTGCGTACCAGCTCGTTGCCCTCTTCCATCTCTTTTTTCAGCTCAGGCACGAGGTCAATGGCTTGTTGCAGCGACTTGATGGGTTTGTTGTTGCTGTCCTTGTCGGGCACGAGTTTGGCGAGGCGGTTGCTTTCAGATATGGGCAGTTTCAGCACGCGGGCGCAGTCGCGGATGGCGGTTTTGGCCTTCATTTCCATCAATGTAATGATAACGGCGACCTTCTCCTTGCCGTATTTTTCGCTTACGTATTGGATGGTTTTCTCGCGTCCTTGGCCGTCCATGTCGATGTCCATATCGGGCATGGAGATACGGTCGGGGTTGAGGAAACGCTCAAAGAGCAGGTCGTACTTGATGGGGTCGATGTTGGTGATGTGGAGGCAGTAGGCGATGGCGGAGCCGGCGGCGGAACCGCGACCCGGCCCGAAACGGATGCCGTTTTTCTTGCCCGCCTCAATGAAGTCGAGCACGATGAGGAAGTAGCCTGGAAACTTCATGTCGCAGACGGTCTTCAACTCGAACTCGAGGCGCTCCTTGATCTCATCGCTCAGGTTCTCGCCCCAGCGCTCTTTCGCCCCCTCCCACGTGAGGTAGCGAAGGTAATCCGCGTCGTCCTTGAATCCTTGGGGAACTACGAAGCGGGGCAGGGTGGGGGCGTGCGCCAAAGAGAAGGTCTCCACTTTCCTCACAATCTCCTGCGTGTTGGTGATCGCTTCTGGTATGTCGGAGAAAAGCTCTTCCATCTCCGCCGTCGTACGGAAATACTCCTCGCCCGAATAGGCCATCCCGTTGTCGTCAAGGTCATCGGTGGCCACGCCGTCGCTCTCGGTGAAGTCCTTCCCCGTGTTGATGCAAATCAGCATCTTGTGCGTGTTGAAGTCCTCCTGGTTTACAAAGTGTACGTCGTTGCTGGCGATGACCTTCACATGGTGTTTGGCGGCCAGCTCCATGATGGCGGCGTTGACCAGCTTTTGCTCCTTGTGCCCGTTGCGCTGCAGCTCAAGGTAGTAGTTGCTGCCGTAAATCGACTTGAACTCCTCCACCACTTTGTCGGCGGCCTCCAAGTTGAAAGAGACGGGTAGCGTGCCGTCGTGCAGCGAGGGGTTGCTTCTCATGATCACTTGCGGAAGTTCGCCGCCCAAGCAGGCGGAGCAGCAGATAATGCCCTCCGAGTATTTGCGCATGATCTCCTTGTCGATGCGCGGTTTGTAGTACTCACCTTCAATGTAACCCAGCGAAACGAGGCGGCTGAGGTTCCGGTAGCCGTCCATGTTGCGCGCGAGCAGGATCAGATGGTGCCCGCTGCGGTCCTCCTTCGAGCTCTTGGAAAAACGGCTGTGGCGCGCCACATACACCTCGCATCCGATGATGGCCTTGAATTTCTCCGCATCCTTCGGCAATTCGCTGTTGAACTTCTCGACCTCCTTCACAAAGGTGAATATCCCGAACATGTTCCCGTGGTCGGTGACTGCCATCGCGCGCTGCCCGTCCGCGTACGCTTTTTTAATCAGCTCTGGAATCGTGGCCAGACCGTCAAGAATTGAATACTGCGTGTGGACGTGGAGGTGGGTGAAATTGCTCATGGTGAAAATCGTTGTTGGTTTGGTTGAAATTGAAAAATGAAGGTGAGAATGTGCTAATGCAATGATTTATAGGCCATGCCTGCATCGCATCGCACAAGGGCAAAGATACAGTTGTTTTATGAAATAATCTATGCCAATATTCGATTTTTTTGAAAAGTTATTGACATTGACCTCCGGAGCCTTTATCGATATTTGAAAAAACCGCGCACGGGAATTCCCGAACGCGGTTTGTATGGCGTGGCAATGCGGAAATCGCATTACTGCCACAAATTATTCTCTCGTCACAACGAACTTCTTCGCAATGGTGTGTCCGTTGTTTCTGACGTAGATGAAGTAGATGCCCTGGGCAAGGTCTTTTACGTTGTAAGTGAGTGTTGCCTCGTTGTCGAGGAGGTTTTCTTCAACAACTTGGAGTAACTTGCCTTGTGCATCGGTGATGGTGACGGTGGTCGCACCCTCCATGCCCTCGATGCGGAGGTTGAGCTGATCGCGAACCGGGTTCGGATATGCCTCGATGCGGGCAGCGGTTCCGGCATTCTCCTCGATTCCGGTGGGAGCCGGGCTCGGGGCGGCCTGCGGATCACCTACCACGATGTTGATGGTACGGGTGGCTATGGTTTCGCGTTCGAGCGGGTCGCTGTTCTTTCCACCATAGAGCGGACCGATTCGTCTG